>NZ_JADYVS010000042.1:0-42891 GCF_020194055.1 Bradyrhizobium sp. NBAIM03
GTTGGGGAGGGCAGGGGCCGCAATCGAGCGGGCCCGCCGCATGTCGTTGTCGCCCTCTAATATAGGCCGATTTGACAAAAATGCGACCCCCGCGATGCGAGATGATGAATCAGCGCATGGCAGCCCCGCGGAGACGAAACTTATCAATGTTTCAATGACTTATATGGCTTAAACTTTGCCAAGAAGCAGCAGCACGACCAGGATCACCAGCACGACCCCGCCGATCCCGATGCCGGAATGGCCAAGGCCATAGCCGTAGCCGCCGAACCGGCCGGACAGGCCGCCGACGAGATAGATGATCACCAGGATGATTAGGATGGTCCCAAGCGCCATGGCATCCTCCCTGGCGGCCACCGAAATGCGATGATCGGCCGCACCGCCAGAGCAGAAAAGCACATCGCGCCGCCGGGTTCCACGGGGGAACCCGGCGGCGGGCTTGGGTTATTTGGGCTCGAGCTTCAGGGCCGCGGAATTGATGCAGTAGCGCAGGCCGGTCGGCCCGGGGCCGTCGGGGAAGACGTGGCCGAGATGGCCGCTGCATTTGGAGCAGAGCACCTCGGTGCGGATCATGCCGTGGCTGGTGTCCCGCTCCTCGTCGATGTGGCTCTCGACCGCGGGCTGGGTGAAGCTCGGCCAGCCGCAGCCGGAATCGAACTTGGCATCCGACTCGAACAGCACATTGCCGCAGCCGGCACAGACATAGGTGCCGGCACGGTGGTCGTGCTCATATTCGCCCGAGAAGGGACGCTCGGTCGCCTTCTCGCGCAGCACGGCGTATTGCATCGGCGTCAGCTCGCGCCGCCACTGCTCTTCACTCTTGATGACCTTGTCGTCGGTCGCTTTCGTCTTGGTGTCGGGCATGGGTCTCCCGTTGCTTTGGGGATCTCGCGATCAGTTGGTGGCCTTGCCGGCATTCACCAGCGTCGGCTTCTCGATGTAGTTATCCGCGAACAGCTTTTTCAGGTTCTCGACCTTCGGGATGTCGTTATAGACGATGTAGGGCTGGTTCGGGTGCAGCGTCAGATAATCCTGGTGATAGGCCTCCGCCGGATAGAACGCCTCCAGCGCGCCGATCTTGGTCACGATCGGCTTGTTGAACACCTTGGCGCCGTTGAGCTGGGCAATATAGGCCTCCGCGACCTTCTTCTGCTCGTCCGACGTGGTGAAGATGGCCGAGCGATATTGCGGGCCGACGTCGGGACCCTGGCGGTTGAGCTGGGTCGGGTCGTGCACCACCGAGAAGTAGATCTGGAGGATCTTGCCGTAGGAGATCTTCTTCGGGTCGTACTTGATCTCGACCACCTCGGCATGGCCGGAACGGCCGCTCGACACGGTCTTGTAATCGGCGGTCGCCTTGGTGCCGCCGGCATAGCCGGAGACCGCGTTGACGACGCCTGCGGTGTGCTGGAAGACGCCTTGCACGCCCCAGAAGCAGCCGCCGGCGAGCACGGCGGTCTGGACGCCGCTCGCGGGCGCCGCGTCCAAGGTAGGGGCTGGGATCACGACCGCCTCCTCCGCGGCCCGCGACGGCATCACGAAAGCCAGCGTCAGGGCGGTGGTTGCGGCGAGCAGGGTGGAGAGGGCGGTTCGGCGCATGGCATCCTCTTTCGGAAGGGCTGACAGTCTAGGGCGGTCGGGACCGGGCGAACAGCCTGCCCGGCCGCGTTTTCGCATCATCCGAGATACGGGCCGTACCGCAGATTGTTACGCCGGGGCGGACACGAGACCGTGAGGACGCGGCTGACGCGGCGACGGGCCGGCTTGGCGGGATGCGGAACTCCGCGCTAGATGAACCGGCGCGATCGATGATCGACCAAATGGTGGCTGGAGCTGGCCTGACAACATGCTGCGCGTCGTACTCCTGATCCTGGCCGTCCTCGCCGCCGGCACTTGCTTTGCCGCGGCCGATCTCCGAGCCGGCGACGATCTCGCTTTGTGCCGCGACCGCCAGGCCGAGCTGCAGGCCCGCGCCGCCGCCTGCGAGAATCTGCTGAGCGCCGATCGCCTCACTGCCAAGGACAAGGCGATCGCCCTGTCCGCGCGTGGCAATGTCCTTCTAAACAAGCGCGACCATGTCCACGCGATCGAGACGCTGTCCATGGCCATCGACCTCGATCCCGACAACGTCGTCGCGCTCAACTTGCGCGGCCTCGCCTATGAGCGGAGCGGCCAGGAGGATCTCGCGATGGCCGACTACAACCTCGCGCTCCGGAAACGCCCGGCCTATGGCGTTCCCTACAACAACCGCGGCGTCATCCACGCGCGCCGCGGTGCGCTGCAGAGCGCGATCGACGATTTCAGCCTGTCGATCAAGTACACGCCGAAATTCCTGCTCGCCTGGACCAATCGCGCCCGCGCGCGCACGCTGATGAAGGATTTCGACGGCGCCATCGCCGATTTCGCCGAGGCCGAGAAGATTGATGCGGCTGCGCCGCAGATCGCCGGCAACCGCTGCATCACTTACGGCATGATGGGCAAGTTCGACCGAGCCCTGGCCGATTGCAATGGCCTGATCGAAAAGCAGCCCAGGAACGCGTTCGCGATCAACAACCGCGCCGACTTCAACATGATGAAGGGCGATCTCGACGCGGCGCTGAAGGATTACAACACGGTCATCCAGAACAACCCGAACAATGTCCGCGCCCATTCCGGCCGCGGCCAGATCTACGAGCGCAGGAAGGATCTCGCGCAGGCCCGCGCCGATTATCGCGCCGCCGCCTATTCGCTGACGAGGTTCGACGAGACCGAGGTTGCGCGCGCCCGCGCCATCGCGCAGGAGCGGCTCGCCGCCCTGACGCCGAAGGAGGCGGCGAGCGCGACGACCGGCCGTCGCGTCGCGCTGGTGGTCGGCAACGGCGCCTACAAGAACGTCCATGCGTTGCCCAATCCGCCGCGCGACTCGAAGCTGATCGCCGGCGTGCTGCGCGACCTCGGCTTCCAGACCGTGATGGACACCAGGGACCTCACCCGCGATGCGTTCTTCCAGACGCTGAAGGCCTTCGCCGAGGAAGCGGAAAAGGCCGATTGGGCCATGGTCTATTATGCCGGCCATGGTTTCGAGATCGGCGGGGTGAACTATCTCGTTCCGGTCGACGCCAAGCTCACCGCCGACAAGGACGCCGAGACCGAGGCCGTCGCGCTCGAGCAGGTGATCGCCGCGGTCGGCGCGGCGCGAAAAGTGCGCCTCGTGGTCCTCGATGCCTGCCGCGACGATCCGTTCGCGCCGGCCATGCAGCGCACGCTGTCGCTGAAGCTGGTCGAGAAGGGCTTTTCCAACATCGAGCCAGGTGCGGGCTTCATGGTGGTCTACGCCGCCAAGCACGGCCAGACCGCGATGGATGGCGATGGTAGCCCCAACAGCCCGTTCGCCACCGCGCTCGCGCGCGAGATCAAGCAGCCGAAGGTCGAGATCCGAAAATTGTTCGACATCGTCCGCGACGACGTCTGGGCCGCGACCAGGCACGAGCAGCAGCCGTTCACCTATGGGTCGCCGCCCGGGCGGGAAGATTTTTACTTCGTCGCGGGGAAATAGCCGCGCTCACGCCAGCGAATTGAACCAGTCGAACGCCGTCGCGTGTCCGTTCAGAACGGCCGCTTCGCCATAGAGGCTCGACAGGAACGTGCCGCGATGGCTTGCGCCATTGACCGCGACGCCCGCGGCGAAATGCCCGCCGGCGGCGATTGCGGGCCGCACCAGCCGGGGATGCAGCGCCTCATCGGCCAGCCCGTAGTAAAATCTGATCGGGGAATCGTACTGCCAGTACGTCGCACCATTGCCACCAAGGCGGCGCAGCAATGCGCTGTTGGTCTCGTTGGTGAAGCGATCGAAGAAGCCTTCGACCAGGAAATCGCCGGCGGGCGGAATGCTCTTCGCGATCTCGCCCTCGAGGCTGTAATCGGACCAGTATTTCTCCGCGAAGGCTTGATATTGGGGCTTGACCGCCGTCTTGAACAAGTCGGTCAGTCCGTAGTAGCGGCGATAGCTGCCGAGCAGGACGATCAGGCAGGGTGTGATCCAGGCCGGCGGCATCGGGTAGGAGGTTTCCGAGGCCGGAATATAGGCCGTGGGGTTCGTCCAATAGTGAAAGCTCTCGGCGAGATCATTGAACGGACTCTGTGTGGCGGTCGCCCGCACCTTGATGCCGCGGCGCTGCAGCTCCTGTTTCAGCCACTGCGTGTTCAAGGCGCCTTGCGACCAACCGTTCAGGAACAGGTTTGATTGGCGCAGGCTCAGTGTCCGCAATTCGTGCAACCCTGCCGTCAGGATGTCGAGGCAGCATTGCACCGTCGCGCCCTTCACGGCATAGGCTTCGCTCCGACCGTTGCGATAAGGGCCCTTGCCGACATAATCGGCCGCGACGACCGCATAGCCGTTGCCGGCGAAGCGCTGGACGTTGAACAGGGTCTCGATCGAATCGACATTGTCGCGCAGCTCGTAATTTTCGTCCTTCAGCCGCAGCAGGTTCGACGGGACCTGATCGAAGGAGAGGATCGTGCCGTGCTGCCATGACAGGAGCGGCAAGGTGCCGCGCGCGCCGACCGGAACCGCAAGCAGGCCGCTGACCTTGACGCGTTCTCCGGTATCCGGGATGCGCGTGAAGGTGACGATGCGCCGCAGCTCCACGTCGTTTCGTGCCGCATATCTTTCGGGAAAGGCAGCTGGCAGGATATTGCCTTCGTTGAAGACGGCATAGAACTTTGCGGCCAGCGTATTGAGCCGTTCCTTGGAGACGCGCACAGGCTTGCCCGCATCCGTGCGTCGTACCTGCGCCGGCAATGCAAAAGCGGTGTCCGGAATTGTGGTCGAGAGCGCAAGGCCCGCTGCCGCGCTTCCGGACTTGAGGAAGCTCCGGCGGCTCACTGCAACATCATCGAGCCGGCGATCGAGGTCATCAGGCTTTGTCGCGCGAGAGGTCATGCGTTCCACTCCGAGGAGATCGCAAGCTGATACAGCACAAAGCCTAGCGGGCGGTGAACGCACCTCGTCGTGGCTGCTCATTGTGAGGGTCCGTGGCCCGGATGAGCGCAGCTACAAGCGGCGGATATCGCTACGCTCATCCGCGCTACGGCAGCTTCATACCACCACGCTCAGCCGTTTCGCGGCACGCGTGATGCCGGTATAGAGCCACCGCGCCCGCGAATCCTGGAACGCAAAGCTCTCGTCGAACAGCACGACGTCGTCCCATTGCGAGCCCTGCGATTTGTGCACGGTCAGGACGTAGCCGTAGTCGAACTCGTCATAGGGCTTGCGCTGCTCCCAAGCGATCTGCTCGACGCCGCCCTCGAAGCAATCGGCGCGCACTGAGACCTTGGTCACCTTGTGACCGAAATCCTCATCCGGCGACAACCGCATTGAGAGGATGCGCGATTTCGATCGCGAGGTGTTGCGCGACTTGACGCGCCACAGGCCGCCATTGAACAGGCCCTTCTTGCGGTTGTTGCGCAGGCACACCAGCTTGTCGCCGGCGACCGGGAACTGGTCCTCGATGTTCTGGCGCTGGCGCACCCGCATGTTGTAGGCGCGGCGCGTGTTGTTGCGGCCGACCAGGATCTGGTCGGCGCCCATGACGCGATCGGGATCGAGCTCCTTGCGCGAGACGACCTCGCTCTCGCCGTAACGGCCAATGTCGAGTTCGCGTCCCTCGCGGACGTCCATCGACATCCGCACGATCGGATCGTCCTGGGCCTGGCGATGCACCTCGGTCAGCATCGCGTCCGGCTCGGAATTGGTGAAGAAGCCGCCGCCCTGGATCGGCGGCAGCTGCGCGGGATCGCCCAGCACGAGGAGGGGACAGTCGAACGACATCAGGTCGCGCCCCAGTTCGGCGTCGACCATCGAGCATTCGTCGATCACGATCAGCTTGGCCTTGGAGGCGGGCGCGTCGTCCCACAGCTCGAAGCTCGGCTGCTCCTCGCCGGATTCGCGGGCGCGGTAGATCAACGAATGAATGGTGGAGGCGCCGTCGCAGCCCTTGTTGCGCATGACGAGGGCCGCCTTGCCGGTGAAGGCGGCGAACTTCACCTCGCCGTCGACACCCTCGGCAATGTGCCGCGCCAGCGTGGTCTTGCCGGTGCCGGCAAAGCCGAACAGGCGGAACACCGGCGGCGTGCCGCCCCGTCCCGGCTTGGCCTTGAGCCAGTCGCCGACGGCCTTGAGCGCAGCATCCTGATGCGGGGTGAAAGTGGCCATGTCTGTCTTGAGGGAGCGGCGAATGAGGCGATTCGCCTTCCCCCAAACTAACCATTCGCCCCGCTGGTTCAAGCGCGGGCCCGTCGCATTTGAAGTCCGTTCTCGGCCGCCATCCTTCGAGACGCCCGCCTTTGGCGGGCCCTCAGGATCAGGGCTGAGTGCGCGGCGGCATTTTTGGCGGGCAAGATGCCGTTGAGCCTCATCCTGAGGAGGCTGCGAAGCAGCCATCTCGAAGGACGAGGCGTTCACTCAGGCGTCGCCAAACCCTACTGCCAGCCGGGAACGCCGCGCATGTCGGGCAGCTGGTGGGCGATGCCCTTGTGGCAGTCGATGCAGGTCTTTTCCTTGGTGAACAGGAAGCGCTGGTGCGCCACCGAGGCCCGCGGCGACTGCTTCGTGATGTCCATGGAATCGGCGCTGTGGCAGTTGCGGCATTCCAGCGAGTCGTTGGCCTTGAAGCGCGCCCATTCGTGCGCGGCGAGCTCGAGCCGGTGATCCTGGAATTTCTCGCGGGTGTCGATCGTGCCGAAGATCTTGCCCCAGACCTCCTTGGAGGCCTGCATCTTTCGCGCGATCTTGTCGGTCCAGTTGTGCGGCACGTGGCAGTCCGGGCAGGTCGCGCGCACGCCGGAGCGGTTGGTGAAGTGGACGGTCGACTTCAGCTCGGCGTAGACATTGTCCTTCATCTCGTGGCAGCCGGTGCAGAACTTCTCGGTGTTGGTGATCTCCAGCGCGGTGTTGAAGCCGCCCCAGAAGATCACTCCGGCGACGAAACCGGCCAGCACCAGGGTGCCGAGCGCGAACACCGAGCTCGGCCGGGTCAGCACCTGCCACAGCTCGAGCAGGAACGCCCGGCTGCGCGCGATGACGCCGCGCTTGGCATTCAGCTCCGCGTTGGGATCGTCGGCAGTCGTCGTCATCTGCGACCACCCGGGCTTGCGCGCGACAGCAGCGTGTCGATGTCGGTGAAATCGTTGCTGACCGGCGGATTGGCGGTGTTCTGCGGCACGTGGCATTCGGTGCAGAAGAAGCGGCGCGGCGAGACCGAGGCCAGAAACTGGCCGTCGCGATCCATGAAGTGCGTGATCGACACCATCGGCGCCTGCGACTCCGTCGTGCGCGCCCGTGCATGGCAGGACAGGCATTTGTTGCCGTTGAGGTCGACCTGATAGCCGTCGATATTGTGCGGGATGACGGGCGGCTGCTCCGGATAGTTGCGCACCTCCTTCTCGGAGGTGTTGCGGTTCGGCAGCATCGGCGGCGCCGGGCCCTCGTCGTTGAGCGGGGTCGGGCCGCGCAGGCCGGAGCTCACGGTCTGCGCCGTCAGCGAGCTTGTGCCGGCTGCGATCGCGAAGGCGAGCAGGATGATTGCGGATCGTCTCATCATGACATGTTCACCCGCTCGATGCGCACGGCGCATTTCTTGAAGTCGGTCTGGAGCGAGATCGGATCGGTGGCGTCGAGCGTCACCTTGTTGATCAGCTTGGATTCGTCGAACCACGGCACGAAGACGAGGCCGCGCGGCGGCCGGTCGCGGCCGCGCGTCTCGACGCGGGCGCGGATGAAGCCGCGGCGGGAGACCACCTTCACCTCGTCGCCGCGCCGGAGCTTGGCCTCTTGCGCGTCGTCCGGATGCATGAAGCAGACGGCTTCGGGAAAGGCCTTGAACAGCTCGGGGACGCGGCGCGTCATGGTGCCGGAATGCCAGTGCTCCAGCACGCGGCCGGTGGAGAGCCAGTAGGGATATTCGTTGTCGGGCGATTCCGCCGGCGGCTCGTAGGGCAGCGCGAAGATGCGGGCCTTGCCGTCGGCATGGCCGTAGAACTGCACGTTGGTGCCCTGCTTGACGTAGGGGTCGCTGCCTTCGCGGAAGCGCCACTTGGTCTCCTGGCCGTTGACGACGGGCCAGCGCAGGCCGCGCTCCCTGTGATAGGTGTCGAACGGCGCGAGGTCGTGGCCATGGCCGCGGCCGAACTGGGCATATTCCTCGAACAGGCCCTTGTGGACGTAGAAGCCGAACGCCTTGGATTCGTCGTTGGCATAGCCCGGCTCGATATCGGTGACCGGGAATTTGTCGACCTGGCCATTCTTGTAGAGCACGTCGAACAGGGTCTTGCCGCGATATTCCGGCTTCTTGGCGATCAGCTCCGCGGGCCAGACCTCCTCGATTCTAAAGCGCTTGGAGAACTCCATGAGTTGCCAGAGATCCGACTTCGAATCGCCCGGCGCGGGGACGAGCTGGTGCCAGAACTGGGTGCGCCGCTCGGCATTGCCGTAGGCGCCTTCCTTCTCCACCCACATCGCGGTGGGCAGGATCAGATCGGCCGCAAGCGCGGTCACCGACGGGTAGGCGTCCGAGACCACGATGAAATTATCGGGGTTGCGGAAGCCCGGATAGGTCTCCTCGTTGACGTTGGGACCGGCCTGCAGGTTGTTGTTGACCTGCACCCAATAGGCGTTGATCAGGCCGTCCTTCAGCATCCGGCTTTGCAGCACGGCGTGCGCGCCCGGCTTGTCCGGAATGGTGCCTTCGGGCAGCTGCCAGATCTGCTCCGTGTGGTCGCGATGCTTCTTGTTGGTCACCACCATGTCCGCGGGCAGACGGTGCGAGAAGGTGCCGACCTCGCGCGCGGTGCCGCAGGCCGAGGGCTGTCCGGTCAGCGAGAACGGGCTGTTGCCGGGCGCGGAGATCTTTCCGGTCAAAAGGTGGATGTTGTAGACGAGGTTGTTGCACCAGACGCCGCGGGTGTGCTGGTTGAAGCCCATGGTCCAGAGCGAGACCACTTTTGTCTTCGGGTCGGCATACAACTCGGCCAGCGCCTCGAGCCGGTTCAGCGGCACGCCCGACATTTGGGCGGCTTTCTCCAGCGTGTACTCCGACACGAACTTGGCGAATTCGTCATAGCTCATGTCGGTGGCGTCGTTGGGTTTCGCCGCGCCCGTCGCCTTCTTCTGCAGCGGATGCTCGGGCCGCAGGCCGTAGCCGATGTCGGTCTGGCCGCGCTTGAACACGGTATGTGCGGCAACGAAGTCCTTGTTGACGCGACCGGTCTTGATGATGTGGTTGGCGATGGCGTTGAGGATGTACAGGTCGGTGTGCGGCTTGAACACCATGCCGATGTCGGCGAGGTCGAACGAGCGGTGCTCGAAGGTGGAGAGCACGGCGACGCGGACATGCGGTGCGGACAGCCGGCGGTCGGCGATGCGCGTCCACAGGATCGGATGCATCTCCGCCATGTTGGAGCCCCACAGCACGAAGGCATCGGTGGCCTCGATGTCGTCGTAGCAGCCGGCCGGCTCGTCGATGCCGAAGGTGCGCATCATGCCGGCGACCGCCGAGGCCATGCAGTGCCGCGCATTGGGATCGATGTTGTTGGTGCGGAAGCCGGCCTTGAACAGCTTGACGGCGGCATAGCCTTCCCAGATCGTCCACTGGCCGGAGCCGAACATGGCGACGCCGTTGGGGCCGCGCTTCTTGATCGCCTCCTTCCACTTCAGCTCCATGATGTCGAAGGCTTCGGTCCAGGTGACGGGCGTGAACTCGCCGTTCTTGTCGTACTTGCCGCCCGTCTTGCGCAGCATCGGCTGCGTCAGCCGGTCATGGCCGTACATGATCTTGGAGAGGAAGTAGCCCTTGACGCAGTTGAGGCCGCGATTGACCTCGGCCTTGATGTCGCCGTGGGTGGCGACGACGCGGTTGTCCTTGGTCGCGACCATCACCGAGCAGCCGGTGCCGCAGAAGCGGCAGGCGGCCTTGTCCCATTTCAATTCGCTCTCCTTCCGCTCGGCGGCGAGGTTCGCGGCGAGCGCCGGTGCCGGAAGGCCGGCGGCGGCCGCGGCGATCGCGGCGGCCTCGAGCTTGAGCATCTGGCGGCGGTCGAGCTTCGGCGATGTCATGATGGCTCTTCCTGACTCAGGCGGTTTCGATAGCGTGGAAAACGAGCGCTGCGGAATAGACGTTCGGCAGCGACTGGATGGTGTTGAGCATGGTGCCAAGGCTGCCGGCATCCGCCGCTTCAGCCACGACGACGAGCTTTCCGCGCGCGTCGCGGGCATGAATCTCGCAGCCGGGAAGCGCTGCGATCTGCGCTTCCAGTTCGGCAAGGCGCTCGGGCCGCGCCTGCACGATGATGCTGGCGATCTCGGCGCCCGGCGGCGCGATGACGCGGTCGGCGCTGAGCATCCGGCCGGTGATCAAGGCGCGGCGGTTGAGTGTGGCGTGAGCCATGATGCCTGTCTTTCGCTGGTTGCCGATCAATGCGGGGAGGGCGGCGGGCCGGGAGGGCCGGCGAACATCTGGTAGATCCAGACGCCAAGGCCGTAACTGCCGACGGTCCCGACCGCGAGCACGGGCATCACGATCGCGGTCAGGAACAGGAAGGCGAAAATCTCCATGCGCTTACGGCGCACGCGCGACGTCGTGTCGTCAGGGGCCGACATATTCGGTCTCTTGAAGCTGTGGGGAATCGTGACGGCATCCGGGCCGTCGCCTTGCTGCACTTTAGATACGTTCCACCCGACAGCGCGTTGATTTGGATCAATGTCGGTTGGCTGCTTCTCGCTGCGCCGGAGGATGGATCGTCTCCCACGTGGCGGAATTGCGCATCCGTAGACAGCGTCGCCTCGCGCATTAAGATGGCGTTAACAACAATAAGCGGGAGAGCGACGCCATGAAGTTCGGCATCTTCTACGAGCTGCAGCTGCCGCGGCCCTGGGCGGCCGGCGACGAACTCGCCCTTTATCAGAATGCGCTCTCGCAGATGGAGCTCGCCGACAAGCTCGGCTACGACCATGCCTGGGCGGTCGAGCATCACTTCCTCGAAGAATATTCGCACTCGCCCTCGCCGGAATCGTTCCTGGCTGCCGCAAGCCAGCGCACCAAGAACATCCGGCTCGGCCACGGCATCCTCCAGCTCACCACCAATCATCCGGCGCGGGTTGCCGAGCGCGTCGCAGTGCTGGATTTGCTCAGCAACGGCCGCTGCGAGTTCGGCATGGGCGAGAGCGCCTCGATCACCGAGCTGGAGCCGTTCGGCCGCGACATGGAGACCAAGAAGGAGGTGTTCGAGGAGGCGGTCGCGGCCATCTTCCCGATGTTTAAGGACGCAGGCTCAGAGCATCACGGCAAATATTTCGACATCCCCTTGCGCAACGTCGTGCCCAAGCCGGTGCAGAAGCCGCACCCGCCGCTGTGGATGGCCTGCTCGCAGCTGCCGACCATCGAACGTGCCGGCCGCCACGGCTTCGGTGCGCTCGGCTTCCAGTTCGTCAGCGCCGATGCCGCGCATGCCTGGGTGCACGCCTATTACAACGCGATCACCAAGCGGCTGCACAAGCTCGCGGACTACGAAATCAACCCGAACATGGCGCTGGTCTCGTTCTTCATGTGCGCCAAGACCGACGAGGAGGCGCGTGCCCGCGCCGACGGCGCCACCTTCTTCCAGTTCGCGCTGCGCTTCTACGGCGCCGCGCAGAACCGCCAGCGCCCCGCGCCCTACACCGTCAACATGTGGGACGAGTACAACAAGTGGAAGCGCGACAATCCGCAAGCCCAGGAGGCGGCGCTGCGCGGCGGCCTGATCGGCTCGCCCGACACGATCCGGAAGAAGCTGAAGCGCTTCCAGTCCTCGCACATCGACCAGGTCATCTTGCTCAACCAGGCCGGCAAGAACAGCCACGAGCATATCTGCGAGTCGCTGGAGCTGTTCGGTCGCGAGGTGATGCCGGAGTTCCAGAACGATCCGGCGCAGGCGGCCTGGAAGCAGGGCGTGATGAGCGGCGAGATCGAGCTGGAAGAGATCGATACCGAGGCTTTCACCGATCGCTACGGCAAGCTGGCGATCAACGTGGCCCCCGCGAAGGCGGCGGCGGGGTAGCCTGTAAGCAACGACAGGTCCTGCTTCCTGGTGCTGAAGCGGTGCGGTGAGCCGCGCATCAGTGCGGCGTTTTGACCCGGAGCAGACCTTTCGAACCCTTCCGCATCCAGCAATGGTTAGGCGGCCGAGGTCGCGCGCCGTTGCGCTGCTTCACGCATATCGTCGTCCCGGCAAGCGCCCAAGCGGCGCGAGGAACGATTCAACACAGCGTGAGTTCGACCTCAAATCTAAGAAACAAAGGCAAGAGGGTAACGCGATGACACGATCCGTGGAGGAGTTGAGACGCGAGTCCGAGCGTAGCCGCGCCGAGCTGGCGGCAACGGTCGGACGGTTGAAGGAGCAGATATCGGACACCGCCGAGGACATTCGCCACAAGGTCTCGCCGCAGCACATCAAATCCGAAGTTACCGAATACGTCAGCCACAAGACCCAGAGCTGGGTCGAAGGGCTCAAGCAACAGATCATGGACAACCCGATGCGCGCAGTCGCCGCGGGCGCCGCAGTCGGCATTCCGTTGCTTCGGTTGGTGCGAGGTACGCCGTTGCCACTTCTCATGGTCGGCGCAGGACTCGCTCTGACCTCGAAGACGGTGCGCGATCGTGCTGCAGACGTCACCGCCCCGGTCATGGACAAAGCCGGGCACATGCTTGAGGAGGTGGCCGAGAGCGCACGGGCGATGCAGGGTGACGCCAAGGAGACGCTATCCTCCGCGCAAAGCCGAACCGCTGGCATGGCTGATGACGCGCAGGAGAAGGCCGCCGGCATTGCCGCCGATCTGCGGGAGAGCGCGGCGCGTGCTGCCAGTTTTGCGGGTGAAAAGCTCAAGAGTGGCATGAATGCAACCAGGGATGCCGCCGCGAGCGCGCCTGACCAGGCCCGGCAGGCCATTGGCGACAATGCTGCGCTCATCGGCGGCCTGGGCATCGCGATCGGCGCCATCATTGCGGCTGCTCTTCCCGAGACCAAGGTCGAAGCTAAGGTTATGGGCCGGACGAGCGACGAGGTGAAGCAGGCTGCTGCCGCCGCGGCGCAATCCGGGTTCGAGGCCGCGAAAGACGCCACCACGTCGGCGGCCGATGCTGCGGTGCAAAGGGTCGCCGATGCTGATCTCGGCACCCATGCCAGCCGCATGACGCAGAACATGGCGGACACTCTGAAGGAGGCTGCGGACGACGTGGTCAAAGCTGCCTTTAGCCCCTCTCAAACCAACACCTGAAGGAAACCATCATGAGCGATTTGGACCCGCAGAACGTGAAGCAGTTCACAAAGAACCAGGACAAGGGCACCGCGAAGGACATGAAAGAGCAGATCGGCGATGCCGGAGCGGAGATGAAGCAGCCCGCCGGCGATGCGTTCCGGGCATCGGCCGACGTCGCGCGAGACAAGTTCGGCGAGGCCGCGGATGCAGCAAAGGGCGTCGCGGACGGAACCATGGACCAGATCCAGAGCCAGGCGCGCGAACAGCAGCGATCGGGCGCCGATTTCGTCGAGCGCCTCGCGGACAACATCCGCGAGGCCGGCCGGGCTTTCGAGAGCGACGTACCGTTCGCCGCACGCGGCATCGGTTCGGCGGCGGACTATGTCGAGGATGCCGCTCGGAAGATCCGGGACGGAAGTTTCCGAGATCTTGTCGCAGGCGCGACCGATTTCGCCAAACGTCAGCCGGCCGCCTTTCTTGGCATATCGGTGCTGGCTGGCTTCGCGGCCGTTCGCTTCCTGAAGGCATCGGGCGGACAGTCGTCATCCCAAGGGCAGCGCAACACCCCCGGCAGCAGGTCGGGGAGCGGGCAAACGTCGGGTGGGACCCCGTTCTCGGCGGGAGCGCAAAACTGGAATCAGGAGTCCGGGACCCGTAACCCCCATACGCAACAATCCTCATCCTTCCAGGGCAGCACGTTACCATGAGCATCGAGCGCGATATCAAAACCAGCAAAAGCGAGTTCAGGGAAATCTCGACGCTGCTCGGCGATGCCATGTCGCAGTTCGCCAAGCTGTTCCAGAACGAGATCGACCTGGCAAAGGCAGAACTTGGCGAGAAGCTCCAGAAGATCGGCGGCGCCGTCGGCTTGATCGTAGGCGGCGCCGTTCTGGTGATCCCGGCCATCGTCATGGCCTTGTTTGCCCTCTCGGCCGCATTGATCTCCGCAGGATGGTCGCAGCCGCTGTCATATCTGACATCGGCAGTCATCGCTGCGGCCATCGCCGCCGCGCTGGTCGCCATGGGCATGAACCGGCTTGATATGCGTCAGCTGGCTCCCCGCGAAACGATCGGCCAGCTGGAAAAAGACAAGGACACCGTGAAGGGAATGGTGCGATGAGCAGCACGAAAACCGGCTTTATCGACAATCTGGTAACGGCAGCCAGGGACAATCCGCTCGCCGCGGCCCTCATCGGAGGCGGCGCGCTTTGGCTATTGGCCGGCGACCAGAAGTTAAAGACTATAGCGCGTTCTGCTGCCGAGGCCGTCGAACCTGTTGCCGATATCGGGACGCGCGGCTTCAGCTCGGCAGCATCCGCGATCAAGCGGACCGTGGCGCCGCCGACCGCCCCCGAAATGGACAACGACGGCTCGCAAGGGTTCGGGGAGACCCTGCGTGGCGCGACCGCCGCCACTTCCGATACTGTCTCGCAGGCCGCCGAGGGCGTCCGGGATCGTTTCGACGAGGGCGTCGCCTTCGCGCAGGAGCAATTCAGCAAGCTGGGCAATGCGCTTCCGAACAAGGACACCATGACGAGTGCGAAGTCGTCACTGGCAGACATGCTGGAGCGGCAACCGCTCGTGCTGGGGGTCGTGGGCATCGCAATTGGTGCTGCCGTGGCGGGCGCGTTCCGCGCCTCCGAGATCGAGAACCAGTATATCGGAGACGTCAGCGACGACGTGAAGGCTGACCTGAACCGGCGCGCCGGTGCGGTCTCGCAGGCCATGCGCGAAGCCTCGGACACGGTTTTCTCGGAAATCAGCGATACCGGCGCCGAAATTGTGGATCGGGTCAAGCAGGCCGGGATGGACGCCGCGGCAGCTGCCCGGGCCGAGGTGAAGGCTCCCTAAATGAGGCGAGGGAGAGCGGGGTGCGTGGCCACGCGCCCCGCTCTGGTTGGGTGATCAGGCAGGTGGGTTGTCCTGAAGGCGAACCTAATCCCAGTATGGAATGGCCGGACGGGCGATCATCAGCCAGAAGATCATCAGCACGGCCGCGAACGCCGGAAAGCCGAAGGCGAACCACCACCAGAAGAGACGGTGATAGCGGGCGGGCAGCTTGCCGTTGTTCGCGACCGCCGCGACGGCGAGATTGCGCATCTGCATCTGCATCCACACCACCGGCAGCCAGAAGGCGCCGATCACGAGATACAGTGCAATCGACGCCGCCACCCAGCCGTCGCCGAGGGAATAGCCGCTCGACCAGGCGAGCCATGTCCCGGTGATCGGCTGCAGGATCACGGCACTCGCCGTGAACAGGAAGTCGGCCAGCACCACCGTCCGCGCGACGCCCGCGATCTCGCGCGGGTCGCCGCGCAGATGCGCCACCAGCATGAAGAAGGCGATGCCGGCCCCGGTGCCGAGCAGCACGGCAGCGCCGATGATGTGCGCCATCTTCACGAGGAAGTAGAGCATCAGCGATCCTCGCGGATGGCCATGGCGACCAGGTTGAGCATGATCACCGGCCAGATCTTCAGCATCGGTCCCAGCGGATCGGCCCACAGTCGCGGCACCAGGACGGTGCCGATCACGGCATAGGTGAGCGAGATGATCAGTGCGGCCCAGAGTCCGTAGCGGCTCAGAGGCCGCCAGAGAATGGCGATGCCGATGACGATGTCGGCGAGCGCGCCCGCGGTGACGACGAGCGCCGCGACGTTCCCTTGCAGCCCGCCTTCAAGCAGCAACGACATGCCGATATTCCAGCCCGCGCTCAGCGAGATGATGCCGGTGGCGATCCAGAACGCGCCGAAGACACCAAAGATCAGCGGCTTGAGCGCATACAGCTGTGCAAACCAGCGTTCCTGCACCGACGCAGGCTCGCGTGCGAGCGCGACTTCGAGATCGCGCGGTGGAGTGCCGGTCAATCGACGCCAGGGCTCGGGATCGCCGGTCGCACCGCGGCGCATTTCCGCCTGTGCCGTCGTGTTGATGGGCGTTGGCCATCCCAGCATCTGCGCAACGTCGCCCGCACGATAGGCAATTGAAGCCGCCCAGCGCGGCAGCTGCAGGCGATAGGCCGGGCGCCAGCGCAGCCAGGCGCGAAACAGCGCGACCGCATCGCTGAAGGCGATCCGCCGCGGGCCGGCCAGATCGACCGCGACCCGTGAAGGCGCGCCGGGCTGCAGGAAGAACAGCACGGTCTCAACGACGTCGTCGAGATGCACCGGTTGAATCGCCGCCGTGTCCGGCATGACCGGCAGAACCGGCAGCGCCGCCAGCCCGCGCAGCAGCGCGCTGCCACCATAGGCGGGCCGGCCGACCACGACAGAAGGCCGCAGCACCACCCAATCGAGCTCCCGCGCCATCAAGGCGGCTTCGCCCTCGCGCTTGGTGCGGGAAAAATCGCTGAGCGCATCGACATTGCTGCCGATTGCCGAGAACAGGATGACCCTGCGGACCCCGGCGGTCTCGCAGGCCGCATAGAGTGCCGCGCTGCCGGCGACATGAACGCCTTGCATGTCCTGTCCCTGCAGCGCACCCGCTGCATTGATCACGGCATCGACGCCGGCGAGAAGGCCCTTCCATTTCGACACATCGGTGGTCCGGGCGACGTCGAGCGCGACGTGGCGAGGATCGTGCGCCGCCGCGGGATGACGCGACACCAAGATGCAGTCATGTCCTTCGGCGGACAGCCTGGCGTGGATCGCCGATCCGATAAGTCCTGTAGCCCCGACGAGAAGGATGCGCATCGACTGATCCTTCGATGAGCGGCCTGGGCAACGCCCTGATCAAGCCTTGAAGATACGGACCAATAAAGCGGGGCTGCAATCGTTCCTCGCGGGGGAACTGATGGGTTTGGCTGCAGGCAGAGAACCGGACACCCCGCCCCGCGCAGCTCCCTTGAAGTCAATGGCGGATGATCGAAAGGGTACGGAGCGACGCAGCGGCGTGATCCGCGAATGCCCTCACAGCCGGTGCGGTGCGCCGGGAACCGGGAATCACGACTTGAACCGGTACGGCCGGCGGCTCATAGGCCGGAAGAAGACGCACGAGCTTGCCTGACGAAATCTCGGCTTCGACCTGATAGGATAACAGTCGAGCGATGCCTTGGCCCGATGTCACGGCGGCAATGACCGTGTCGAGATCTGTCGTCATGAGGCGCGGCATCATGCGAACCGTGTGCAAGCGACCTCGATTCTGAAAACGCAGTTCGGTCGGCCCCGCAAATCCGGAAAAGAACACGACATCGTGCTTCGGTATGTCTCGCGGATGTCGAAGCTCAGGTTGCCTGCGCAAGTAGGAAGGGCTGGCGACCAGGACGCGACGGACCGACCCCACCGATCTGACGACGAGGCGCGAGTCGCGCGGCTGACCTATCCTGACCGCAACATCGATGCCTTCACTGATCAGGTCGAGCGATCTTTCGCCCATGACGAGCTCGATACGGATCGCCGGATGAGCGTCAAGGAAGCTCGATACGATCGGAGCGACATGACGGCGTCCGAAGATGGTGGGAGCGGCTATTCGCAGGATACCGTGCAGCGGAGCCCCCTCCGTCTCGACAAGCCTGCTCATGACGGTCGAGTAGCCGTTGACCAGCTCGCGGGCGCGCTCAGCAAAGTGGCGTCCGGCATCCGTCGGTGCAAGGCGGCGGGTTGTTCGCTCCACCAATCGTCTTCCGACCCTTTCCTCGAGGGCCGCAAGCGCGCGAGTGACCGCGGGAGGCGAACGCTTCAATCGCTTTGCTGCGCCTACCAGACTTCCAACCTCAACTATCGCGACGAATGTCGCAAGTTCATCGAGCCTGTCCATCGGATCATTCCCCGAAATGGAATTGTGACTTTCAGCATTAATTCTAGTGCAATTCAGGAGGTCGTAATAGCCTTCGAATGCGGTCGGCAGCGGAGGCGATCATGATCGCGGCAGCGCGAGAGGCCATAAAGGCTGATAACGCAGACGCAGTGCTCGCGTTTTTCAACGAGCATCAGTGCCCCGCCGCCTTTGTTTCGCAACACGTTTCGAAAGGTGCCCTCATGCCCGCAGCATTGGAATTTCTGTTGTGGTGTGTCGCGCTCGCAACGTGGCTGATGCTTCTTTGCGCGGTGGTAAGTGAGCGCTTGAAGCGGCTCTCAAAGCTTTTCAGTCATCTGCGCGAGATTGCTTTCAGGCACAGGGTGAAGTGACTCGGTGGGGCCATCGGATCAGCCTCATCTGAGAAAATCGCGACGATGCCGTCTCGAAGGGGGAGGCGCAGCGTGAGACCCGCCAATGGTGTCTGCAACAGCCGAGCGGCTCTGGGCGGCGGTGCTCGTGAGCGCTTCCGGTAAGATTCCGTTGCTGCTATCCTCTCGCAAGAGAGCGTCTTGCGGAGGAATACGGTGCGACCCAACGGGATAACCTTTCATCCGTCGGCCGGCGATGTCACGCCCGCGGTGCTCGCCATCGGCCGCTCGGATTTTCCCGATGTGCTCATCGACACGCTGCGCCGGCAGGCCGATGTCGGCCATTGCATGGTGTTCGCGCTGAGCCGGGCAGGCGCGGCAAGCTGCCTGCTCGATGCCGGCAACATCCCGATCGGCGCCGATCTCGGCGCCGCCTATGCCGGCCAGTTTCACGAAACGGATCCCAACCGCGATGCGCTGTTCGAAGGCGAGCGCGGCGCGCCGATCATGCTGCCTCACTTCGCGTCGCGCATGTACGGCGCGCGCTACCGCAAGATCTTCTTCCAGGATTCCGGAATCGTCGACAAATGTGCGACCGCGATCTGGACCGGTGACACCTGCTTCTACGTCAACTTCTATCGGATCGCCGCGCAGGGCCGCTTCAGCGCCGCCCAGCGCGAGCGGCTCGGGGCGATCGCACCGGCGATCGCAGCCAGCGTCGCCCGCCATTTCCAGGAGAAGCCGACGGCCGATCTTGCGTCCCTGTTCGCGACGCGCAAGCCGCTCTCCGCGCTCACCCTGCGCGAGCAGGAGGTCTGCCGCCATATCCTCGGAGGCTTCAGCTCGGAGGCGATTTCGCAGGCGCTCGGCATCAGCCTGCATTCGATCCTGACCTACCGCAAGCGCGCCTATGAGCGGCTCGGCATCTCCTCGCAGAGCGAATTGTTTGCGATCGTGCTGCGCCTGCTGACGGGTCCGCGCGGCCTGAACTAGGGGACATTGGTTCGCGATCTGTTGACCAAAAGCGGAGGTGCCCGAAAAATCGATATGTTCGAATGAATTCGTTAAACCCGCCGAAGTGGAGTCCCTGTATCAGTTGGGAGATACGCTAGGTTCGGCGAAAGAGATGCTGGCCACCATATCTCGCGGCTCCTCGGTGAAACCTCCGCTTGTCGATAGAATCCAGCTGTGGCTTTCGAAAGGCCGCATGATCGATGGCCTTTGGATCGGAACTCTATCGGATGATCCCGAGCTGGCTCTGCAACGCGTTGAAGCCGCGCTTCGGCTGATTGAACGGTCGGCCCCGCTTCATTACCAGCGGGTCAAGAAGAGCCTTTCTCGAATCTGGGTGCAGCTGGTTCCACACGGCGCAGGCTGTTATCAGCATTCCCTGAACGCCTGCCTGCTTGACCCACGCGTCGTTGCTTCCGAAACCACGACGATCGAATGGATCGCGTCCGCTATCGTTCATGAGGCGACCCATGCACGGCTTGAGAACTGGGGGATCCGCTACGACGAGGCCGCCCGCTCCCGGATCGAACGGATCTGCGCCAGAAGAGAGCTCGACTTTGCCCTCCATCTGACCGACGTTGATGCCTTGCACGAAGAGATTGCGCAGAGGCTCGATTTGTGTCGTGACGAAGGCACATACTATAGCGACGAAAATATGCGGCTGACTATGGAGCAGGGGAGCGTCGAGGCGCTCCGTCATCTGGGAACGCCGGAATGGGCCATAGCTCTCGTGTTCAGAGTGATAGGCCTACGCCATGCATTCCACCGGTTCACACGCCGCTTAGCTGGTGTTTTGGCGCGGTGATGAGCGCTAACGGCCATTCCGGAAGTTAGCAACGTCGGCGCGGCCGAACGTCCGGCGAACCCGAGCTAACCCGACGATCGCTTCTCGACAGCCGCCGCGATTTTCTCCAGGGCGGCGTTTGTGTGCCGCAAGTCGACCAGCTGCTGTTCGCACATCTCGATGATCGTTCGTCCAGACCGCCATCCGAACGCCCGTGCGCCCCCTCGGCAACAAAGCCAGATCAGCGCTGCCAGAAAGACGCCGGCAGCGAGCCAGGATAGCGCCTGCTTCCGGTCGACGTCCGCGAAGGCCTGGCGGAGGTCGCCCTTGCGTAGGTACGCAATCGCGCGGCTGCCGTAGGCGGCATAGTCGTGGGCATATTCGGGATCAACTGCGATCACCCGGTTGTAGTCGGCAATGGCACGGTCAAAATCGCCTTTGGCAAAATAGGCGTTGCCCCGGGCCATGAGAGCGAAGCTATTGTTCGCATTCAGCTGGATGGTGGCGGTATAGTCGGCAATGGCGCGGTCGTTGTCCCCTTTCCTTTGATAGGCGTAGCCGCGCTCGCCGTATCCGACCCGCTTTCCATGGTCTGACAGGCCGGCTTCGAATGCCTGGTCGACGTCGGCTATTGCCCGGTCGTGGTCGTGCCGTTGGTTGTAGATGTGCGACCGGTTGAGCAGTGAGCCGCCAGCTTTCGGGTTTACCCGGATCGCCGCGGTGAAATCTTCCAGGGCGCGGTCATCGCGATCGGCGAAGCTTGTCCATGGCCAGGAACAGCCACGCGCATGATACAAACTCGACAGGTCTTCGCCGTTGTAGTCTCCGCTCTGGATCGCGCGTGTGCAGGCAGCGATGATCTCGGCAGAGGCTTCCTTTGTCCGTTCCAAACAGACTTGTCGATCGTCGGCAGCCGCTGGCCGGCTGACGACGGCGGCTGCGAGTGCCAGAACAACCAGCAGGATGTGGGCGGCAATGCCCGAGCGCATGACTTCGTCCCCGCGATGCCCGGTGTTCGCGCTAACCAGGAGACGGCTTTTCCAGAGCGGTCGCGATCCTCTCCAGCAATGCATTGGTTCGCCTGTTTTCCGCGACCTGCTGCTCGTATAGATCGACCCAGCTGGCCCCGGATGATGAGCGCCGGATCGTGCGCGAGTACCATAGCCAGGCGCCCACCAGCACCAGGAACGGCAACCAGGACACGATCAGATTAAAGACCCAGGATGAACCACCGCTTCCGCCTGGTGTGTTGGCGAACGCAAAGAAAGCGACGAGAGCTCCGACGAGACTGACCCACAAGGCAATCAACAGAAGTCGAGATCGAAGCTTGGTCATTTCAGTCACGGCAGTTCCCTTTGGTCGGCTGACAAGGCCGATACTATCATGAGTTGATTTCTCCTCCATGCTCTCGCGCATGCGGTCGTTGCAACGTGGTTAGCCGTTTCTTTGCTGTACGCCTTGGCCATCATGACGCCCACCGTCACGAGGGCACACCGTGAAATTCGTTGCAATTGTCCGGATTGGGCCGGAAGCCGTCATTGCCTTTCGCTCAGAACGTTCGCGCGGGGTCCCTCAGCGGAAATTAACGTTGCGTCGCCAACATGCTCGACATGCATTCCAAACGGCGTCGTCAAGTGCCCTATCTGGTTCACACCAAAAGAGAGCTCGGCCTGATGCTCCGGGGCACCAAGCCCCTCGCATATTTCATGGATATCGTCGGCCAGGAGCCGGACATCTGTATTCGGTATTGGCGCATGTTCGACCGGCATGTCGCTGAAGGCCGCCTGACGAAGCGCGAGCTGATCGAGCCATGTCCTGGGGCGCCGCAGCTCGAATATCGGATGCTGTTCTACACATTGCCCGGTCACGAGTGGCGGATTGACGCCATGCTTGCGCTGCTGAACGAGGCCGGAGCCTGGTCCGATGATCGAGAACGGCGCTTCGGCGAATTGCTCGGTTACGAGACCTGGCAGATCGACCATTGGCTGACGCATGGTCGCTCGCCGACCGACGCTTAGCTTGCTGTCCCGCACACTGGCAACCCTGCAGCGCTCGAGGAGCCCCTTGCTATGCGGAAAGTCGGGAACGATAGGGCGCGGTGAGCAGCAGCATGAACAGCGCTCTCTCGGCCTGGTACTTTGCTGCGGGTCGACTGGCTTCCCGGCCCTGCATCACCACCGCGCCTTGAATGGTGCAGACGCTCCAGCTCCATGTCCTGCGCCTGCGCTGCGCCAGGGTCACTTCGAAAATCGGAAATTCCGGTCCCGCCATCGCCGCCGCTTCTCGCCAGACATCCAATTTGGGCGGAGTTGAACCCGGAGCGCCGGCCTGTGTCTTCACCCATTTGGGTGAAGCGAAGCTTGTCCCTGCCGACGCACGCCACCGGACAAGTCCGGCGTCAATCTCTCAGCGGTAATTTGGGGATCGCACCGAAGAGGGCAGCTGCGCTCTTCTGGTTGCGCGTTCCCGTCTTGGCGAGGACGGCCTTGACCTGGGTGCGGATGGTTTCGCGGCTGAGCCCGTGATGCGCGGCGATGTCGCCGATCGTCTGTCCTTGCGCGATTCCGCGCGCAACGCGCGCCTCGCTCGGGGTGAGGTCGAACAGGCCGCGAATGAGGGCGAGGCTCGGGGCCTGTGAGGCGGTGACCGGCGTCGCGATGAGGAGGCCAACCGCTCCATCGAAGAGATCGCGGGCCTCGCCCGGCATCGAAACCAGATGAAGCACCACCCGATCGAGATCGCTGGCGCGACGCGCGGCGAAGGAGCACACGGCCTTGTCCGGCGCATCGAGTTGGGCGAGGCCGGCGCGCAGCAGGGTGTCGGCGGCGCGGTCCTTGATCGCGATCCGGTCCTTCGGCAACCATTGCAGAAGGTCGGTCATGGCTTCGATCAAGGCGTTGGCGGTCAGAACCCGCCCGGAGCGCGTGATCGCGAGGGCCGGCAAGCCGACCAGCGACAGCGCCTCGGTTGCCGCCCGCATCCGGGTGAGGCGCCAGCGTGTCGACAGCAAAGCCGCCCGCGCGAGATGGGGGCGAAAGCGGTCGAGAAAATCGAGGTCCTGCCGCGAAAAGGCGGGGCGGCCGGCCAGTCTTTCCATGTGGAAGACGATGATCTCACCGGACGGGCTGCGGACCGCCGTCGCGCAGGCGTGTTCGAAGCCCCACTTCTTGTTCCATTCCACCCGATATGGATCGCGCTCCCATTCCTCCGGCGAAAATGCCTCGTGCTCGCCGACGAAGCCGGGGTGATCAAGCGCCAGGAGTCGCGGGGTCGTCTCCGTCCGGCTGGAGAGGTCGCCACGCAGGAACGCCGAGAAAGCCTCGCGGATCGACGGCGACGTCACGACACCATTCCAGACACCGGACCACTGATCGGAGTCCGAGGTGATCATGACCATGCCATGCGCGCCCGCGGCATGAGCGATGTTCTCCAGGACGTCCGGCCAGAGCTCCGGAACGGTCGCTGCCTCGTGGATGCGGTCCACGATCTGCTCGAAGTCGATGCCCGTCATTGCTGCGCTGGACCCATCAGATTCGACCGATCTTTCAGACGCGCGGCGTGCATTTCTGCAGCAGCCTTCGTGCTTCGCCCGCCCAAGGCCCTTGATACCAATCCGCTTCGGCGGAACCAATTGCTACTATTTCCCAAGCCGGCCCGGATGGACGGCTAGCAGAAATCATGTCCATATATCAACTATTTGACAGGTCAGAGGTTGTCCCGGCGGCTTCAAGGTCGGTCTGATCCCGTAAGCCGGGGGCAGCGCTGAATGGACCACGGTTCTCGGCGCATCAACCTATCGGCGTTCGCGGGTAGAGGAGGCGAGCATGATCCTCATATGGCTTGGAGTGCTCCTTGTTTTCGGCGGCCTATTCCAAATGGCGTTTCAGCCCATTTGGCGAGGTCGATTCAGTGGTGGGAAGTGGCTTCGCTCCGGACGTGACACGCTGGAGCCTGAAAGGCCCGGTAGCGGCTTCGGCGTCAAATCGAACTGGCCTGGACTTGTGATGGTCGCGCTTGGCGGTGCTTTCTTGCTGGCCGGAGCTGCCATCTGAGTTGAAAGCAGACAAAGGCAGCTTTTGGCCCGCCTGTCCCAATCCATGGGGACAGACGGCGGCAACTGAAAGGCGCTAGCCTCGGCATCGAGGAGACGACAAGGGAGCGAAGCTTGAGCACCGCGCCGCGCATCGAGATCGACCCGGCTGCCTTCTGGGCCGACCCCTATCCGATGCTCGCCAAGATGCGGAAGGAGGCGCCGATCGCCTTCGTGCCGCAGCTCGGCTCGACGCTGCTGACGAGCCGCGACGACATCTCGATCTCGGAGAAGCAGATCGACGTGTTCTCCTCGCACCAGCCCGCCGGCCTGATGAACCGGCTGATGGGCCACAACATGATGCGCAAGGATGGCGAGGCGCATCTCGTCGAGCGCCGGGCGATGTTTCCGACGGTCTCACCGAAGACGGTGAAGGGCTACTGGACCGCACAGTTCCAGGCCCATGCGGATCGCATCATCGCTTCACTCGAACCGGGCCGGATCGATCTCATGCGCGACTTCGCGCTGCCGTTCTCCGGCGAATGCCTGAAGTCGATCACCGGCCTCACCAACATCGGCTTTCAGGACATGGACACGTGGTCGCAAGGCATGATCGAAGGCATCGCCAATTATGCCGGCGACCCTGAGGTCGAGGCGCGCTGTCATGCGGCGACCGCGGGCATCGACGCCGCGATCGACGACGTCCTGCCGGTGATGCGCAAGCATCCCGACCAGAGCATTTTGGGCGTGCTGCTCGCCTCGGACATGCCGATGGAGAGCGTGCGCGCCAACGTCAAGCTTGCCATCTCCGGCGGCCAGAACGAGCCGCGCAAGGCGATCGCCGGCACGGTCTGGGCGCTGCTGACCCATCCCGACCAGCTCGATCTGGTCCTGCGCGGCGAGGTGTCCTGGCTGCAGGCTTTCGAGGAATATGCCCGCTGGATCTCGCCGATCGGCATGTCGCCGCGCCGCATCGCAAAACCCTGGACCATTCGCGATGTGGCGTTCGAGCTCGACGAACGCGTATTTCTGATGTTCGGCTCCGCCAACCGCGACGAGAAGCATTTCGAGCGCGCGGACCAGTTCGACGTGCGGCGCGACACCTCCAAGAGCGTCGCCTTCGGCGCCGGCCCGCATTTCTGCGCCGGCGCCTTCGCCTCGCGCGCCATGATCGCCGACGTCGCGCTGCCGACATTGTTCGCGCGGGCCTCGCGCATCGAGCTCGCCGAGGACGAAGAGGTGCGGATCGGCGGCTGGGCCTTCCGCGGGCTGCAGAATCTGCCGGTGAGGTGGGAGCAATAGGCCGGTGGTGCCCCCGCTCCGGACGCTGCCATGGTGCCATTCTGCTCCTGTTTTGCCCGACATGTCAAATTCGATTCGGAAAATACGTAAGTTATTGTTTTCGCACGCCGCGGCTACTGTGCATGGGGTTGTTTTTGCGACTTTTATGTTCGGTGGTCTGGGCTTGGACAAATCCGTGCAGCTCTCACATTCGCGTGCAGAAAAATTCCATCCTTATTCGCTTCGCCGCTTGAAAGATTAATCACGCGCTCGGCATGCAGCGCAGTGCTCGCATCGCTATTTTCCCGGACGTCTCGACACTTTCGACGACGCGCACCATCATTCGGCAAACATGAATGATGACGGCCGCACGCGGCCGGGAGTGTGAGATGCAGCGTCGAGATTTTCTGAGATTGTCGGTTGGAACTGCGGCCGCCGCCGCCTTCGCGTCTCCAGCGATCGCGCAAGGCGCGGTGAAGGAAATTCGTATCGGCTACCAGAAGACCGGCGTGCTGGTCATCGCGCGCCAGCAGGCCGCCCTGGAAAAACATTTCTCATCGCAAGGCATCGAGGTGAAGTGGATCGAGTTCTCCTCGGGACCGCCGATGATGGAGGCGATGAACGTCGGCAGCGTCGATTTCGGCGCGGTCGGCGATTCCCCGCCGGTGTTCGCGCAAGCCGCGGGCGCTGCGATCGTCTACGCCGCCGGCCAGCCCATCACCAACGGCCAGGGCATCCTGGTGCCGAAGGATTCGCCGATCCGCGACATCACTGAGCTGAAGGGCAAGCGCATCGGCTTCACCAAGGGCTCCAGCGCCCACAACATCGTGGTGCAAACGCTAGAGAAGGCCGGTCTCACCTATGCCGACATTACGCCGATCTACCTGACGCCACCGGACGCCGGCCCCGCCTTCGCCAATGGCAGCATCGAGGCCTGGGCGGTCTGGGATCCCTATTTTGCGATCGGCGAGACCAGGCAGAACGGCCGCATCCTGATCAATGCGCGCGAGGTCACCAAGACCAATTCCTTTTACATCGCCAACCGCGAGTTCGCGAAGAACCATGGGGCGATCCTGCGGCAGATCGCCGAGGTCACCACCGCGGCCGGCCGATGGGCCGAGCAGCACCGCGACGAGGTCGCAAGATCGCTCGCCGCGATCACCGGCGTTCCCTTGGATATCCAGACCGTCGCCGCCAATCGCGCGAACTTCGTGGTCGGCCCCGTCACCGACGAGATCGCCGCGACCCAGCAGGGCGTCGCCGACCGCTTCTACAAGCTCGGCCTGATCCCGAAGCCGATCGTCATCCGCGACATCGTCTGGCGCAACCCGGCAGCCTGACCGTGCCGACAACTCTTCCCGTTCAAAAAGGTCTGAACATGAAGCGCATCGTTCAACGCGTGATCGCAGCCATCGTGCTGTCGATCGGCATCGTCGCGGCCGCCGTCGGCACCACTTACGGCTAGGGGCAATCCATGAGCCAATCCAACGCCAACATCCTCTGGTTCCTGCCGACCCATGGTGACGGCCGCTATCTCGGCACCGGCATCGGCGGCCGCGAGGTCAACTTCAACTATCTGCGCCAGATCGCGCAGGCCGCCGATCAGCTCGGCTATTTCGGCGTGCTGTTGCCGACCGGGCGGTCCTGCGAGGATTCCTGGATCGTTGCGTCCTCGGTCGCGCCGTTCACTGAGCGGTTGCGCTATCTCGTCGCCATTCGTCCCGGCCTGCAATCGCCGAGCGTAGCCGCGCGCATGACCGCGACGCTCGATCGCATCTCGAACGGCCGGCTCCTCGTCAACGTCGTCACCGGCGGCGATCCCGTCGAGAACAAGGGCGACGGCATCTTCCTCAGCCACGACGAGCGCTACGAGGTCACCCGCGAGTTCCTCAACGTCTACAGCGACCTGCTCGCCGGCAAGACGGTGAACGTCGAGGGCAAGCACATCCGCATCGAGGGCGGCAAGCTGCTGTTTCCCTCCGTGCAGTCGCCGCGCCCGCCGCTCTATTTCGGCGGCTCCTCCGATGCCGGCATCGACGTCGCCGTCGACACCGTCGACAAATATCTCACCTGGGGCGAGCCGCCGGCGCTGGTCGCCGAGAAGATCGCGAAGGTGAGGGAGGTTGCCGCCGCTCGTGGCCGCAAACTCTCCTTCGGCATCCGTCTACACGTCATTGTCCGCGAGACCAACGAAGAAGCTTGGCACGCCGCGAACGAGCTGATCAGGCATGTCAGCGACGACACCATCGCGCTGGCGCAGAAGAACTTTGCCCGTATGGACTCGGTCGGTCAGCAGCGCATGGCGCAGCTCCACGGCGGCAAGCGCGACAAGCTCGAGATCGCGCCGAACCTGTGGGCCGGCGTCGGCCTCGTCCGCGGCGGCGCCGGCACGGCGCTGGTCGGCGACGCCCAGACGGTGGCGGCGCGCATCAGGGAGTATCAGGATCTCGGCATCGATACCTTCATCATGTCGGGCTATCCGCATCTCGAGGAAGCCTATCGCTTCGCCGAGCTGGTGTTCCCGCTGCTCGCGCTGGAGCAGCCGAGCAACGTGACGAAGCTGCATTTCAACGGCGGTCCGTTCGGCGAGACGGTCGGCAGCGATTTCCGTCCGCAGCACCGGGTGTCGCAGTCATGAGCCTGATCGACAGCATTTGGCTTCCGCGCAGCATCCGCCTGCCGCGGGCCGACGGCCTGATCCAGTGGATCGTGCCGCTCGCCATCATCGCGGTCTGGCAGGTCGCGAGCGTCACCGGCTTCGTGCCGACGCGGGTACTGCCGGCCCCGAGCGACGTCGTGCTCGCGGGCTGGAAGCTGCTGGTCTCCGGTGAGCTCGTCCGCAACATCTGGGTGTCGTTCTGGCGCGCCTCGATCGGCTTTTTGATCGGCGGCAGCATCGGCTTCGCCTTCGGCCTCGCCAACGGCCTGTCGCAGCTTTCGGCCAGGCTCACCGATACCACCCTGCAGATGGTGCGCAACGTGCCGCATCTGGCGCTGATCCCGCTGGTCATCCTCTGGTTCGGCATCGACGAAAGCGCAAAGCTCTTCCTGGTGGCGCTCGGGGTGTTCTTCCCGATCTATCTCAACACGCTGCACGGCATCCGCACCGTCGATCCGCAGCTGATCGAGATGGGCCGCATCTACGGCATGACGGACGGTGAGTTGTTCCGCCGCGTCATCTTCCCGGGCGCGCTGCCCTCGATCTTCGTCGGCATCCGCTTTGCGCTCGGCATCATGTGGCTGACGCTGATCGTCGCCGAGACCATCGCGGCCTCTTCCGGCCTCGGCTACATGGCGATGCAAGCGCGCGAGTTCATGCTGATCGACGTCGTCGTGCTCTCGATCCTGATCTACGCCCTGCTCGGCAAGCTCGCCGACAGCGCCTCCCGCGTGCTGGAGCGTCTGACGCTCTCCTGGCACCCCGCCTTCCAGAAACGTTGAGCGAAAATACTGGGAATCACATGCAGACAGCGCTTCGTACCTCTCTTCCCGAGACCGAGCTCGCCGGCCGCGCCACTTTCGCCCCTCACGCCCGCGTGGTGCGCGAGGAGCGGCAAGAAGAACACCGAGTTCAGGCCAGCGGCCTGCCGCTCAGCATCCGCGGCTTGCGCAAATCCTTCGGTGACAACGAGGTGCTGCGCGGCATCGACCTGCACATTCCCGCCGGCCAGTTCGTCGCGATCGTCGGCAAGAGCGGCTGCGGCAAGAGCACCCTGCTGCGCCTGATCGCCGGCCTCGACAAGATCGATGCCGGCAGCATCAGCTTCGGGCAGGATATCCAGCCCGAGGACATCCGCGTGATGTTCCAGGAGCCGCGGCTGCTGCCCTGGGCCCGCGTGCTCGCCAATGTCGAGGTCGGCCTCGGCCGCGATCGTGCCTCGAGCGATGCGCATGCCCGCGCCGAGAAGGCACTGATCGAGGTCGGCCTCGCTGACAAGCGCGACCAATGGCCTTCGGTGCTCTCGGGCGGCCAGAAGCAGCGCGTCGCGCTCGGCCGCGCGCTGGTCTCGCGCCCGCGCGTGCTCGCCTTCGACGAGCCGCTCGGCGCGCTGGACGCGCTGACCCGCATCTCGATGCAGCGGCTTCTCGAGCGGGTCTGGCGCGATCAGGGCTTTACCGCGATCCTGGTGACCCACGATGTCTCGGAAGCCGTGGCGCTGGCCGACCGCGTGCTCGTCATCGAGGAGGGCCGCATCGCCCATGACGTCACGGTTAACGCCGCCCGGCCGCGCCAGCGCGGCTCGGCCGAGCTTGCCGGGCTCGAAGGCTCCATCCTGAGCCACCTGTTGTCGGCGGACGATCGTACCTAAATAAAGGGAACCCCCGCTTGCGGGGAGTAGCGCCATGAATGTAGTGCCCCGCGAGCTCATGACCGAAATTCCCGTCTCGTCCGCCGATTTCCGCGGCGCCATGCGCCACCTTACCGGCGGCGTCAGCGTCATCACGGCCGGGCGGGGCAAGGACATCTCCGGCATGACGGTGACCTCGGTCACCTCGCTGTCGGTCGAGCCGCCGACGCTGCTGGTCAGCATCAACCGCGACGCCTCGTCGTTTCCGCTGATCCGCCGCCACGGCGCCTTCGGCGTGAACATCCTCAATGCTGACCAACTCGACATTGCCGAACGCTTTGCCGGCAAGGGCGGGCTGAAGGGTGCGGATCGCTTTGCAGGCAGCCAGTGGGTGACGGCAGTCTCTGGTGTCCCGCTGCTGGTCGGCGCGCTCTCGGCCTTCGATTGCGAAGTCGAGGAGATCGTCGAGCGGCACTCGCACGGCATCGTCATCGGCCGTGTCCGGGACATCAGGAGCTCGACCCGCACCGCCGCGCTGGCCTATTGGCACGGCCAATATGTGGCGGTCGACCAGGACGAAGACGCGGCCCGGCTGGCCGATGTCAGCCTTCCCGCGCGCGGCCGGCGCGGCATTTGATCGCCGTCGGCGAGCCTCGCGCAAGGCTGGCCTTTTCCGCCTCGTCGCTCTAGAAGCGCTCCTGACTGTCCCGCCGGACGCATGGAGCGGAACAATGAAGCGCGTGGCTACCTTGATCTTCTACGCCATCGGCGCGCTCGCGATCGCCTATCTCGCGCTCTACGCCTATGCGATGTTCTCTGGCTCTCCGATCGTGCCGGGCGATCCCATCCACATCTTCCGCAAGCCGGATGCGCCGAGCTATTCGTGACGGTCTCGTAGGGTGGGTTAGCCGTAGGCGTAACCCACCACTGTTTGTCTCCACGGAAAATGACGAGGTGGGTTACGCCGAGCAGATGCGCTTTGCGCATCTGCAGGGCTAACCCACCCTACGCACCTCCGTTCACCCCCGCAGAATCGCCAGCGCCAGCGCCTGCGCGCGCGGCACGATGCTGTCGATCTCCAGATATTCCTCCGGCGTGTGCGCGAGCCCGCCGACCGGGCCGAGACCGCAAATGGTCGGCGTGCCCACGGCGGCGGTGAAGCCGGAATCGGCGCAGCCGCCGGAGAACTCGCCCTGCAGCGTGGTGAGGCCCACCTGCCTTGCGGCCGCCTGATAGTTTTCGAACAGCGCCTTCGAGTCCGCGCTCTGCACCACCGGCACGAACTCGCCCTTGATCGACAGCGTCGCGCTGGTGCCCGGCACGTAGGAGGTCGCGACGATCTTTTCGATCGCACCCATGATCCGCGCGCGATCGGCCGGATCGACATAGCGCAGGTCGATCTGCCCTTCCGCGTAAGGCGCGGTCGTGTTGACGGACTGCCCGCCCGACACGAGGCCGACATTGAGCGTGATGCCCTTGTCGAGATCAGTGAGCGCGTGGATTTGGACGATCTTGTGCGCGAGCTCGCCAATGGCGCTGACGCCGGCGGCGAAGTTGGCGCCGGAATGCGCGGCCTTGCCGGTGATGGCCATGTGCATGAAGATGCCGCCCTTGCGCCCGGTGACGACGTTGCCCGTGGGCCGGCCCGGCTCGGAATTGAACACCGCGCGGGCCGCGCGTCCCTCGCGCTCGATCACCGGGCGCGAGGAGGGCGAGCCGATCTCCTCGTCGGAGGTGATCAGCACCTTGATCGGATGCGGTGAGCCGCCGAACTTGTGGAAGGCGGTGGCCACGAACACGTTCATGACGAGGCCGGACTTCATGTCGGCGACACCGGGTCCATAGGCGCGGCCATCGCGGATCGTGAACGGCCGCCGCCCGACCTCGCCCTTGCCGAAAACGGTATCGCGGTGTCCCATCAACAGCACCGGCTTCTCGTTGCTGCCGGGCTTTGCCACCTCGGCATGGATCGCGTCGCCGAAGGTGGCGTTGGCCTCGCGCCGGAACGGAATGCCGTGCTCGGCAAAATGCCGCTCGAACCGCGCACCGACCGCATCGACGCCTTCCTTGTCGTAGGAGCCGGAATCGATGTTCACGACGTCGCGGAGCAGGTCGATCATCGCCTGCTTCTGCGACGCCAGCCAATCCGTGATTTGAGCTTCAGACATGTGGTCCCTCGCGTGGTTTTCGGGCGGGGTTATAGGGCGTGCCGCGCGGATGGCATAGTCACGTGGCGCGGTTCGGTCATGCGAAGGACGCTCTTGAGGTTCGTCATTGCGAGCGCAGCGAAGCAATCCGGTCTGTCGCCGCCGAGGGATGCTGGATTGCTTCGCTGCGCTCGCAATGGCGGGGTGGCGGCCTGCGCCAAACGAAAAATGCCCGGACTTGGCCCGGGCATTCGCGTCCGCTCGATGGTCGCAGGCGTCTACGCGCCCATCATCGGCATCCGCGGATATTCCCCGGGCGTGCCTGCGGGCGGGATTGGGATGCCGCCGTCGGCATATTCGTTGAGCTTGTTGCGCAGCGTGCGGATCGAGATGCCGAGAATGTTGGCGGCATGGGTGCGGTTGCCGAGGCAGTGCTTCAGCGTCTCCAGAATCAGGTCGCGTTCGACGTCGGCGACGGTGCGCCCCACCAGCGCGCGCGTCACCTGCTCGGCGGCCATAGTGGCATGCGCCACGGCCGGGGCGGTCTTGGCGAGGTCGAGGCGGTCGCCGTCCGGCGTGATGATGGCGTCGGGCCCGATCTCGTCGCCCTGGGCCATCAGCACCGCACGGTGCATGGTGTTTTCGAGCTCGCGGACGTTGCCCTGCCAGCGGTTGGCGGAGAGCACGCGCCGCGCCTCGCCCGAGAGCGGACGCAGCGGCACGCCGTTGGCATCGGCATATTTCTTCACGAAGTGCTGGGCGAGCTCAAGGATGTCGGCGGGACGCTCGCGCAGCGGCGGGATCTTCAAATTTACGACGTTGAGGCGGAACAGCAAGTCCTCGCGGAACGTGCCCTCTCGCACGGCCTCGGCGAGATTGCGGTTCGAGGTCGCGATGATGCGGATATCGACCGGAACCGGCTTGGTGCCGCCGACGCGGTCGATTACGCGCTCCTGGATGGCGCGCAGCAATTTCGATTGCAGGCGGACGTCCATCTCCGAGATTTCGTCGAGCAGCAGCGTGCCGCCGGTCGCCTCCTCGAACTTGCCGATGCGGCGGGCGACCGCGCCGGTGAAGGCGCCCTTCTCGTGGCCGAACAGCTCGGATTCCAGCAGGTGCTCCGGGATGGCGGCGCAGTTGATCGAGATGAACGGGCGCTTGGCGCGGGCCGAGCGGGAGTGGACGTAGCGGGCCAGCACTTCCTTGCCCGTGCCGGATTCGCCGGTGATCATCACCGAGGCGTCCGAGCCGGCGATCTGCTGGGCGAGCTTGATCACCTTTGCCATCGCATCGTCACGGTAGACCAGCTCGCGGGAATCGTTGGCGACAGCAGCCAGCACCGCGGCGATCAGCTCCGGATCCGGCGGCAGCGGGATGTATTCCTTGGCCCCGGCATGGATCGCGGCGACCGCGGCGCGGGCGTCGTTGGTGATGCCGCAGGCGACGATCGGGGCGTGGATGTGCTCGGCTTCCAGCCGCAGCACGAGGTCGCGGATGTCGAGCGCGACGTCGACCAGCAGGAGGTCGGCGCCCTTGCCCCCGCGCAGCACGCGCATCGCCTGCTCGTGATCCTCGGCATGGGTCACGGTGGCGCCGTTCTCCATCGCGATCTTGGTGGCGGTGGTGAGCTGGCCCTTCAATGTGCCAACGATGAGAAGCCGCATGTCAGTCTCCTGTCCGTCTGCTCGCGCCGTCGCGCGTCATGTCCTTGCGTGTCAGCCGCGTTCGGCCTTGATGATTTCCGTCATGGTCACGCCGAGCTTGTCCTCGACCAGGACGACCTCGCCGCGGGCGACCAGCTTGTTGTTGACGTAGATGTCGATGGCCTCGCCGACGCGCCGGTCGAGCTCGAGCACGGTGCCCGGTCCGAGCTTCAGGAGCTCGCCGACGTCCATCTTGGAGCGGCCCAGCACGGCCGAGACCTGCACCGGCACGTCGAACACCGCCTCGAGGTCGGCGGCGGCACGCGCCGCATATTCGTCCTCGTTGTAGCCGACGTCGGTGCCGGCAGGCGGCATCGGGCCGTTGAGATCGGGCAGCGGGACCTGTCCGTCGGTGTCGCTCATGGTTTAGCTCCCCCTGCGGGACGCGATATAGCGTCCGACCATTTCGTCGATCTTGGCCGCGATGGCGCCGCGCTCCAGCACGACGCCGCCATCGGCCCATTCGATCCGGCAGTCGCCGGTGGCAATTTCCGGCTCGGCCAGGATCACCAGCCGGCCCTCGAAGCCGCTCTGCTTGGCGAGCCGCTCGATCTTCTCGCGCGCGCTGTCGTAGAGCGAATCGTTGATGCGGACGACGAGATGCGGCGTCGCGACCAGATGCGAGAAGCAGTCCTTGACCAGCGCGATGACCTCGCCGAGCGGCTCGGCGGCGACGAGGTCGGCGCACAGCTTGCGAGCCACCGCGATTGCGACCTCGACCGCCTCGGTCTCCATCCTGGTCTCGATGTTGCCGATGCCGGCGGCGACGCCGCGGATGGCGATGTTGATCTCTTCCATCGCGAGCGCGACGCGGCGGTCGCTCTCGGCCTTGGCCTCGCGCTGGCCGGCGGCAAAGCCGTCCTGATAGGCGCGGGCCTCGGCTTCCGCGACCTTCTGGGCGATCTCGGCTGCGGTCGCGGCCTTCTCGCGCGTCGAGCGTTCGGGCGCCGCGAAGTCGGTATCGAACAGGAATTTTGCCGGAGCGGCCATCAGTACACCAGCTCGTCGTCGGCGCGGTTCTTGGTCAGCATGATCTCACCCTTGGCGGCGAGGTCCTTGGCGAGATTGACCAGCAGCGCCTGGGCCTCGTCAACGTCGCGCAGGCGCACGGGGCCCATCGCCGCCATGTCGTCCTGGAGCATCTTGGCCGCGCGCGAGGACATGTTGCCGAAGAAGAAATTGCGGACGTCCTCGTTCGCGCTCTTGAGCGCGACGCCGAGCTTGTCCTTGTCGACGTTGCGCATCAAGGTCTGGGCGGAGCCGGAATCGAGCTTCACCAGGTCGTCGAAGGTGAACATCAGCGCCTTGATGCGCTCGGCGGATTCGCGGTTGTCCTCTTCCAGAGAGGTGATGAAGCGGGTTTCGGTCTGACGGTCGAAATTGTTGAAGATTTCCGCCATCACCTCGTGGGCGTCGCGGCGGCGGGTCTGCGACAGGTTGGACATGAACTCGACGCGCAGCGTCTTCTCCACGCTCTCGATCACCTCCTTCTGCACCGCCTCCATCTTCAGCATGCGGTTGATGACGTCGAGCGCGAGCTCCTCGGGCAGGATGCCGAGCACGCGCGCGGCGTGCTCCGGCTTCAGCTTCGACAGCACCACGGCGATGGTCTGCGGGTATTCGTTCTTGAGATAGTTGGCGAGAACCTCTTCCTGCACGTTGGAGAGCTTCTCCCACATGTTGCGCCCGGCGGGACCACGGATCTCGTCCATGATGCCGTTGACGCGTTCCGGCGGCAGGTATTGCTGGAGCAGCCGCTCGGTGGCGTCGAAATTGCCCATCAGTGCGCCCGAGGCCGACATGCGCGAGACGAATTCGAGCAGCATGTCCTCGACGGTGTCGACTTCGACGGTGCCGAGCGTCGACATCTCCAGCGAGAGCTGGCGCACCTCGTCGTCGTCGAGCAGGCCCCAGATCTTGCCGCCGTATTGCTCGCCGAGCGCCAGCATCAGGATCGCGGCACGCTTCGGCCCGGGCAGCTGCGCGAGGCCCTTGCCGTCGGCGGCGCGATTGCCGGCGCGCTGACCCAGCGTGGAGATCACGCTGGTGATGTCGTTCGAGTTGGCGTTTTGCAAGGTGGCGGCCATGTCAGATCACTTCTTGATGCACTTGGCTTTGGTTATTTCGTCGGCTCAGTCAGCCACTGGCGGATGATTGCGACGGTTTCGTTGGGATTGCGTTCGGCGAGCTCGCCGACGCGGTGAACGGACTGGGCGTGGACCTGGCCCTGAATGGTGGCGACGTCGATGGCGCTGGTGCCGCCGCTCGGCAGCAGCGGCTGGCCGGCCGGCGCGGCCTCTTCCGAGGCGGCTGGGCCCGTCAGCACGCCGGAGATGGCGGCGGCGACCTCGTCGGAGGCGAGAATGCGCTTGACCAGCGGGCGGATCACCAGGAACAGCACGACGAGGCCGAGCAGCATCATCACGCCGAGCTCGACGAAGTACATGACGTCGTCCTTGGTGAACTGCAGCATGCCGAGAAAGCCGCTGGGCTCGCCGATCGGGGCGGTGGAGGGCGCGTCGGCGAAGCGCAGATTGACGACCTCAACCTGGTCGCCGCGCTTCTGGTCGAAGCCGATTGCCGAGCGCACCAGCGTGGCGATGCGGTCGAGCTGCTCCTTGGTGCGGTCCTGGTAGGCCAGCTCGCCCTTGTCGTTCTTGGTGTAGATGCCGTCGACCAGCACCGCGACCGAGATGCGGTTGACCCGGCCGGCCTCGGTCACCTCGGTCTTGGTGGTGCGGGAGATCTCGTAATTGTTGGTCTCTTCGGTCTTCTTGCTCTGGTCCTTGGGCGCGACGCCGTTGTTCTGTTGGTTGCCGGGCAGCTCGTTGTTGACGGTGACCTGGCCGTTGTTGTCGGCGGTCATGCTCTGCTCTTCGCGGGTCTGGCTCGAGCGCAGCACGCGGCCTTCGGGGTCGAACTTGTCCGAGGTCTGGGTGACCTTGTTGAAGTCGAAATCGGCGGAGAGCTGCACGCGGGCGCGGCCCGAGCCGACCACGGAGGAGACGATGTCCTCGACCTGCTTGCGCATCCGCTTCTCGAAGGCGATGCGGCGTTCCTCGCCGATCGCCTGTTCCGGATCGGTCTGGGCGCCGTCGGCGAGCAGCTGGCCGGCCTCGTCGACGATCGAGACCCGCTGCGGCTTCAGGCCGTTGACGGCGGAGGCGACGAGGTGGCGGATGGCGCGGATCTGCTGGGCTTCCAGCGCACCGCGGACGCGGACCACGATCGAGGCCGACGGCTCCGGCGCTTCGCGGGCGAATAGCGGCCGCTCGGGCAGCACCAGATGGACGCGGGCGGCCTGGATGCGGTCGATGGCGCGGATGGTACGGGCGAGCTCGCCCTCGAGCGCGCGCAGATGATTGATGTTCTGGACGAAGGAGGTGGTGCCGAGCGCGTCCGACTTGTCGAACACCTCGTAGCCGACGCCGCCGCCCTTGGGCAGGCCGCCCTCGGCGAGCTTCATCCGCAGCCGCGTGACCTTGTCCTTGGGCACCATGATGATGGAGCCCTCATTGCGGATCTCGAACTGGATGCCCTGGCGTTCCAGGTCCTTGATGATGCTGGAGGAGTCTTCGACGGACAGGTCCGTGAACAGCGTCGTCATCTGCGGCGTGGTGACACGCATGATGACGAAGGCAAAGAAGCCGATGAGCGCGGCGGTGACCGCGATCATCGCCCCGAACCGGGCGGCACCGATACTTTTTAAGAAGTCCGCAAGACCTTGCAAGCAACCGCCCCGACCAATCCGACCCGCAACCGAGCGGTCGACTGGGCAATTATTGCCTAGGTGATGGTTTCGATATGGTTAACGAAGGTTAAGAGGTCGGACAAAAGTGCATCATGAAAAAAATCGGCCTCGCGAAGCGAGGCCGATTTTCGTCAAAGACCGCAGAATTCCGGATCGCCTACTGGCGATATTGCTGGATGCGGGTGGTGCGAAGACCCGCCAGACCGTGCTGGTCGATGGAAAACTGCCAGGAGAGGAATTCGTCGACCGTCAGGGTATAACGGCTGCAGGCCTCCTCCAGGGAGAGAAGTCCGCCACGGACAGCGGCGACGACTTCGGCCTTGCGGCGGATGACCCAGCGTTTGGTGCCGGGTGCAGGCAGATCCGCGATCGTCAACGGACTGCCGTCCGGCCCGATGACGTATTTTACCCTCGGGCGATGGGGTTCTGTCATGGCGTACTCACAAACTCTCAACCACTGAACTCACGCCGTAACCGTAACCCCCGCGGCTTAAAAATCCGCTAAGCCTAAGGGTTCAATACAATTCTCGTTGAATCTTGCGGGAACGCGGCCGACTCGGCGGGCGAAAGACGCAATCTCGGCCGGCTGAGCGGGGCAGAAGGTAAATACTTTACTAACAAGCGGGGTCTGCGGTGGTGTCGCAAAGACCCTGATAGTCATCCCGGGGCGCGCAGAGCGCGAGCCCGGGATCCATAACCCCAGGGAGTAGTTTTGACGAAGACTCGGGGTTACCAGCTGCGCGCTACAATTGCTCCCTGGGGTTATGGATCCCCGCCTTCGCGGGGATGACACCGAACTTGTCGCTGCAGCGCTCCCTCAATTGCTCGTCGCAATGATGCTCTTCACCTGGCTCAGCGTGTAGCTGGCGCCGTCGATGGTGAGCAGCGGCGGCGACTGGGTCAGATCGACCGACGACACCACGCCCTGCACCTGCGCGGCGATGCCGACATTGTTGTTCGCGACGTCCTTGCCCGTGGCCGAGATCGTGTACTTGCCGTCGGGCCATTGCGTGCCGTCATTACCCATGCCGTTCCAGGTAAAGGGAATGTCGTTGCCGGCGGCGGCGGTATATTTGCCGTTGAACACGGTCTGGCCGCTGGAATTGGCGATGGAGATCTCGACGGTGGAGTCGGTCGGGACGTTGAGATGCCAGACAGCCGTCGAGTTGGTCATCGTCGCGGTCGAGCCGTCGACCAGCGCGGTCTTGCCGACGAAGCCCAGCGCCTGGGTCGCCTGCGTGGTCTGCTGCAGGGTGACGAGCTGAGCCAGCGATTCGTTGGTCTTGAGCTGCTGCTCGACGCCGGCGAACTGCACCAGCTGCTGGGTGAACTGGTTGGTGTCGAGCGGATCGAGCGGGTTCTGGTTCTGCAGCTGCGTCGTCAGCAGGGTCAGGAAGGTCTGGAAATTGCCGGCGAGCGTCGACCCCGTGGTCGAGCTCATCGACGAATTCGACGAGGATTTCGGCAGGTCGGTCGTCCCGGAGACGACCGGGGGCGAAGTGGCGGCATTCGTGGTGGTCATTGCCAGATACTCCTCACACTCTGATGTCGACGCCGCTGCTCGATCCGAGCATGCGGCCATAGCCGCGCCCGATTGGCGCCGTGGAAACGCTGTCGTCCTCGCTGATGATCAGGCGGCGGGCATTGCCGCCATTGTCGTTGTTCTGGCCCGAGTGCTGGCCCGATGAATTCTGGTCGCGCAGGCTGAAGGACAAGCCGTTGCTGCCGGTCTTGAAGCCGGCATCGTCGAGCGCGCGCTGCAATTGCGGGGCGTCCTGACGCAGCATCTGCAGCGTCTCCGGCTTCTCGACGGTGAGATGCGAGGTGACGTTGCCGGCGCGGTCGACGTTGATGCGCACGTCGATGCGGCCGAGCTCGGCCGGATCGAGGCTGATGTCGAACCGCGACTTGCCGGACCGAATGGCGGCTGCGATCTCGATCGGGATGCCGCTGATCGGCACCGCCGTAGGGTGGGTCGCCGCGGTCGCGGTGAGCGTCGCGGTTGATGCTGTCGCGGCCGAGGTCGCATTCGTCAGCGGCGCCTGCACGGTAGAAGCGGCCTGCGCGCTGGTATCCGTCGGAGCGATCGTGGCTTGCGGGCCGGCATGCGCCGGCGCGGCCGACGTGCCCTGGGCCTGATCGGCGGCGCGGTCGGCGGGGCCCGCCTTGGCGTCGGTCGCGACGCGATCGGGCTGCGGCTTGACGCCTTGCGCATGCGCGGCGCTGGCGGCCGGTGCCTGCGCCGTGGCGAGGTTCGTCTTGCCGGTGTCCTGGCCGATATTCGAGATGTCGGTCTCGGCCTGCACCGTGGCGGCATCCTTGAACGCGGTCTTGGGCGTGCCCTGGCTGACCGCGGCGATCAGTCCGCCACCAGCTTTTGCATCGGTCGAGGCGGTCTCGGTCGTTCCGGCCGCGGCCTCGCCGAGCGTCGTCGTGGTCTCGGCATCGACCTCGGCGCCTGCGGCCTTGGCGCTCGCCGTGGCGGTATCGGTCTTGGTGCCGGCGATCTGGGCCGCGATGGAGGCGCTGGCGGCAAGACCTGCCGCGGCGATCGCGAGCGGCGCGGCGGCGGCATCGCCAGCCTGGTTCGCAGCTGCATTCGGGTCGACCGGGACGACCGGCGCGGCAACGATGATGCCGGGGTCGGGCAGGGCGGTCTGCGTCGTCGCGGACGGCGCGGCGGCAGCCGCCTCGACGGCGGCGGTGAGGACCTCGGTGCCATCAGTCGCGTCGCTCTCGGGCTCGTCGGATTTGTCCGCCGATTTGGCCTCCGCCGTCTCGGACTTGTCCTTGACCTTGCCGGCGCCCTTGGCCGGATCGCTGGACGCCTCGCCCCTGTCATTCTCCGCCGGCGCAGACGCCTCGGTGTCGTCGCTCGCCTTGCTCTGCGAAGCCTGGTCCGTGGACGAGGTGTCGCGCGACGGCCGCTCGGCCGCCGGAGAGGACGAGGTCTGCTCGCTCCGGCGCGGCGGGCTGTCCTGCGCCGGCGCGTTGTTGCCGCTGGCCTGCGTGTTGCTGTCGACCAGCGAGCCGAAAGCCTCGCTCGCGGGCGTGTCCTTCGGGGCTTGCGACCGGGCAGGCTTCTGCTGCGCGCTCTGGATTTGCACGCTTGCCACGACATCTGACATCCGACCGACCACAGGCAACCCCTTGCAAGCAACTTCGCATCAAGAGGGAGCAAGGAGCGGGCCAGCCACCTAAGGCGTCGATTTCATCAATGTAATCAAAGCCTTGATGATGTGGGTCCATCGCCGGCCAGCCGGCTGCGACCCCGTCATTTCTGCCGCCCCGGCAAGAATTGCCCTAAGCGGGGGGCTCGCGTGATTGCTTCACCGGAATGCCGCCTATATTAAAGAGGCTACTCTCAGCCGCTTTCGACTTGGGCAGTCGTGCTCTTCGGGAACCAAGGTTCCGGGGGATCGCCGCCGTCCCCCGAGAAAGCAAATCGCGCGTCGCCGCCGTCACAACGCTCTAGGGCCCATGCTCAACAGTCTGGATCTCGAAGGCCGTCCCGAGGACACCAGGGTCGTCGTTGCCATGTCGGGCGGCGTCGATTCCTCGACGACGGCTGCGCTGCTGAAGGCTGAGGGCTACGACGTCGTCGGCATCACGCTGCAGCTCTACGACCATGGCGCGGCCACCCACCGCAAGGGCGCCTGCTGCGCCGGCCAGGACATCCACGACGCCCGCGACGTCGCGGCCAAGCTCGGCATTCCCCATTACGTGCTCGACTACGAGGACCGCTTTCGCGAGTCCGTCATCGACAATTTCGCCGATTCTTACGCGCTCGGCGAAACGCCGGTGCCCTGCATCGAGTGCAACCGCAGCGTCAAATTCCGCGACCTCTTGAAGACCGCCCGCGAGCTCGGCGCCCAGGCGCTCGCCACCGGCCATTACGTCGCCTCGCGCCGCCGGGGCGACGGCTCGCGCGCGCTGGTCTGCGCCGCCGACGCCGATCGCGACCAGAGCTATTTCCTGTTCGCGACCACGCAGGAACAGCTCGACTTCCTGCGCTTTCCGCTCGGCGACATGACCAAGCCCGAGACGCGCGAGCTCGCGCGCCGCTTCGGGCTTGCGGTCGCCGACAAGCACGACAGCCAGGACATCTGCTTCGTGCCGACCGGCCGCTACACCGACATCATCACGCGCCTGCGCCCCAATGCGATGGACCCCGGCGACATCGTCGATCTCGAGGGCCGCGTGCTCGGCCGGCACAACGGCATCGCCAATTTCACCGTCGGCCAGCGCCGCGGCCTCGGCATCGCCTCCGGCTCGCCGCTGTTCGTGGTGCGGCTGGACGCGGCGACCCGCCGCGTCGTGGTCGGCCCGCGCGAGGCACTGAAGATGCACCGCATCGCACTTCGCGACGTCAACTGGATCGGCGACGGCGACATCGACCGCGCCATCGGAAGCGGCCTCGAAATGTTCGTGCGCGTGCGCTCCACCCGTAGCCCCCAACCGGCCTGGCTGCGCGGCAGCAATGGCCGTTACGAGGTCGAGCTCGTCGCAGGCGAAGAGGGCGTCTCGCCGGGACAGGCCTGCGTGTTCTACGACGCAGCCGGCGGCCAGGCCCGCGTGCTCGGCGGCGGCTTCATCCAGAGCGCCGCGGCGAAGGTCGGCACGGGCACATCGCGCCCGCTCGCGGAAGCCGTGCGCGGCTGAGCGTGATGACGAGATCAAGCGCAACTCATTGGGCTGGGTTCACCTCTCCCGTCGGGGAGAGGTGAAGTAAGGGCAGGGGGCATGGCAGCAGACATCTCGCGGGCCGGGGTCGAGAAGGCCTATGGCCGCTGGGCGCCGGTCTATGATCTCGTGTTCGGCAAGGTGTTCGACGCCGGCCGGCAGTCGACCATCGCCGAGGCCGACCGCATCGGCGGCCGCGTCCTCGACGTCGGCGTCGGCACCGGTCTTTCGCTCTCCGAATACGCGCGCACCACGAAGGTCTGCGGCGTCGACATCTCCGAGCCGATGCTGCGCAAGGCGCAGGCGCGTGTCCGGAGCTTACGTCTCTCCAATGTCGAAGTGCTCTCGGTGATGGATGCGAAGAACCTCGCCTTCCCCGACAATTTCTTCGACGCGGTGGTGGCGCAATATGTCATCACCGCCGTGCCCGATCCCGAAGGCACGCTCGACGAGTTCATGCGCGTGCTTAAGTCAGGCGGCGAGCTGATCCTGGTCAATCACATCGGCGCGGAGAGCGGTCCTCGCAAGCTGTTCGAGCTCGCTTTCGCGCCCATCGCCCGCCGTCTCGGCTGGCGCCCGGAATTCCCGTGGGCGCGCCTCGAGGGCTGGGCCGCAAGGCACGGCGGCGTCGCGCTCACCGAGCGCCGTCCCATGCCGCCGATGGGCCATTTCTCGCTGATCCGCTACCGCAAATCGTGATTGCCACCTGCGGGAACAGGGGGCCTCGCGCGCGCGTTTGCTTCCCATGCGCACGACAAACCTCATCCTCGCGGGCCTCCTGATCGCCGCCTCTGCACCGGCGATCGCGCAGGCCCCGCCCGCCCCGGCGACGCCGCCGCAAGCGAC
>NZ_JADYVS010000043.1:0-37282 GCF_020194055.1 Bradyrhizobium sp. NBAIM03
TGCGGGGAGAGGTCGGAATTTGCGAGAGCAAATTCCGGGTGAGGGGGTACAGGCCCCTCGACAGATCTCGCCTGCGGAGACGGGCCCCTCACCCCGACCCTCTCAGGGCGAGCGCAGCTCGTCCCGACCCCTTAAGAACGGGGAGAGGGAGAAGGCGCGTTCCCTTATATCGTTCCGATTCCGCGGATTGCCAGCACGACCGCCCATGCTGCCGGGTTGTTGATCGGCCCCTTGTGTGCTTTGAGGGGCAATATCCCGCCGCCGGTCCAGCCCGATGCTGTTCAATTCCTATGCGTTCATCCTGCTGTTCCTGCCGGTCGTGCTCGCCGGCTATTTCCGGCTCGGCCGGCGCAGCAATCTGGCTCCGGTGGTCTGGCTGGCGCTGGCTTCGATCACCTTCTACGCGATCGGCAGCTGGCAGTTCGTCGCCCTTCTGCTGCTCTCGATCGCCTTCAACTACGGCGTCGGCCATCTTCTCATCGTGGCGGAGCTCACGCACCCGCAACGAAAGGCCGCTCTCGCTGTCGGCCTCGTCGGCGATCTCCTCATGCTCGGCATCTTCAAATATGCCGGCTTCGTCGCCGAGAACGTCAACGCGCTGCTCGGCACGCATGTCGCGCTCCACATCCTGCTCCCGGTCGGCATCTCCTTCTACACCTTCACCCAGATCGCGTTCCTGGTCGACGCTTATCGCGGCCAGGTCGCGGCCTATGCGCTGCCGCATTACGCGCTGTTCGTGACGTACTTCCCGCATCTGATCGCGGGGCCCATCCTCCATCACAAGGACATGATCCCGCAATTCGAGCACGAGGAGACCAAGCGCCCGGACGGGCATCTCATGTTGTGCGGAATCATCATCTTCGCGATCGGCCTGTTCAAGAAGACCTGCCTTGCCGACGGCATCCAGCCGCTGGTCGCGCTCGCCTTCGAGGCGCGCTCGCCGAGCTTCGACCAGGCCTGGCTCGGCGCACTCGCCTACACCTTCCAGCTCTATTTCGACTTCTCCGGCTATTCCGACATGGCGATCGGCATCTCGCTGCTGTTCGGCATCTTCCTGCCCGTCAATTTCAACTCGCCGTACAAGGCCACCAGCATCGTCGAATTCTGGCGGCGCTGGCACATGACGCTGTCGCAATTCCTGCGCGACTATCTCTACATCCCGCTCGGCGGCAACCGCCGCGGCCGCGTGCTGCGCTACGTCAATCTGATGATCACGATGCTGTTCGGCGGGCTCTGGCACGGCGCGGCCTGGACTTTTGTCATTTGGGGCGCGCTGCATGGCGCCTATCTCTGCGTCAATCATGCCTTCAATGCCTTGGTGCCGAACGGTCCGCCGCTGATTGCACGCCCAGCTCGCATCGCCGGCGCCGTGCTGACCTTCCTCGCTGTCGTCATCGCCTGGGTGTTCTTCCGTGCCGAGAGCGTCGCCTGGGCATTGCGGGTGCTCCACGCCATGGCTGCCCCTTCGAACCTCGTGCTCGGCCGCGAGGAGATCGCGGCCCTGGTGCAAGTCGCGATCTATGCGGCGCTGGTGTGGCTGGCGCCGAACACACAAGCGCTGATGGAATACGACCACGGCAACCGCGAGGTCGGCGCGGCCTTGCGGGCAGGGCGCACGCGGCCGTTGGTGCTCTATGCGGCCTCGCTGCTGCTCGCCTTCGGCTTCCTGGGCATCCAGAGCCACAGCGAATTCATCTATTTCCGATTCTGATGCAGGGCGCATTCACCAATCTCGGGCGTCTTCTGCTGGCGAGCGTGGCCTGCGTACTGAGCGCCGCGGCGCTCACCTTCATCGTCGATCCCCTGCAGCTGTTCCGTCCCTCGCGCCTTGTCCCGGCCTTCTACTCGGAGGACACGCGCGTGCAGAATGCCGGGCTGATCCGCAGCCAGCCGTTCGACACCGCCTTCATGGGGACCTCGCTCGCAATCCATTTTCGCCAGAGCGACATCGACCGCGCGCTTCGTGTCCGCTCGCTGAAGCTGGCGATGACCGGCTCCAACTCGCGTCAGCAGGCCTTCGTGCTGGAGCAGGCGATCGACCGCGGCGCAAGGCGCGTGATCTGGGAAATGGACGATTTCATCTTCATCGATGCCGCGGACATCGAGACCGACCCTTATTTGTCCGTCGATCTTTATCGCCGAACCGCCAAGGGCATCGCCTCCTATCTGTTCAGCGCGGCGATGGCGAAGGAATCGGTGTTCGCGCTGCTGCGATCCGTCCCGCTGCTGCGGGAGCCGCTGACCCGGGCGTCGCCTTATCTGCCGGTCAAGTTCGCGCTGGCGGACATCGACGACATCTACGCCCTGCCGCGTGATTTCGACGTCGCGCGAGACTACAACGCCAGAAAGACGCTCGCCGCCTTCACCTACATCACTGATCCCGTGCGCCGTCGCTTCCTCGGCGAAGGCTACAGCTACGAAGCCATGGTCCGGCATTTCGAGCACGACGCCGTCGGCCTGATCGCGCGCCACCCCGACGTGACCTTCGACATCTACCTCCCGCCCTATTCGATCCTGCAATTCGTCGCGATGCGCGATGCCTCGCCCGAAACTCTGAAGATCGTCACCGATCTCACGGCACACATTGCGCGGCGATTGACGCAACTGCCCAACGTCCGCCTGCACGATTTCCGCGCGATCAAGGCCGTCACGCACGATCTTAACAATTACAGCGACGTCATCCACCATTCGCCGGTGATCGATGCGAAGGTGCTGAGATGGCTTGCGAGCGGGGAGCACCGCGTCGACCCGAAAGCGCCGCTCGCGTCGCTGAATGAGCTGAAGGCGCAGGTGGAGGCGTATCGGGTGGAGCGCTGATCTTCCCCTCTCCCCTTGTGGGAGAGGGTGGCTCGCCGCGCAGCGGCGAGACGGGTGAGGGGACCTATCCGCGAGTCCTGGCAGTCGGGAATCGCGGATAGAACCCCTCATCCGGCTTCGCGCCACCTTCTCCCACAAGGGGAAAAGGAAGAGGCGCGCGCGCGACTTACACCGCCACCTCTTCCCCGAGATACGCGACCGCCGCCTCCAGCCCGCCCTTGCCGTGCGGGATCTTCAGCGCGTTCAGCCCGACCTCAATCACCCCGAGCGTGCCGAGCAGCATCGGCGCATTGACATGGCCCATATGGGCGATGCGGAAGGCTTGGCCGGAGAGATCGCCGATGCCGGTGCCGAGCACGACGCCGCACTTGTCCTTGCAATAGCGTTGCAGCACCGCCGGATCGTGGCCGTTGCTCATCGTCACCGTGGTCACGGTGTTGGAGCGCTCGCTGGCTTCGGCCACGTTGAAGCCGAGCACCTGGCCTTCCGACCAGACCGAGACCGCGCGGCGGGCGGCTTCGCCGAGCAGGCTGTGGCGGCGGAAGGCGTTCTCCAGGCCTTCCTCGTGCAGCATGTCGATCGCCTTGCGCAATGCGAACAACAGATGCACCGGCGCGGTGCCGGCATATTTGCGATAATTCTCGGTGCCCTCGCGCTCGCTCCAGCTCCAATAGGGCGTCGACATGTTGGCCTTCTTGTGCACCTCGAGCGCGCGCGCATTGGCGGCGACGAAGCCGAGGCCGGGCGGCGTCATCAGGCCCTTCTGCGAGCCGGACATCGCGACGTCGATACCCCATTTGTCCATCTCGAACGGCATGCAGCCGAGCGAGGCGACGGTATCGACCATGTAGAGTGCGGGATGGCCGCTCGCCTTGATCGCCTTGCCGATCGCCTCGATGTCGTTCTGCACGCCGGAGGCCGTGTCGACCTGGACCACGACGACGGCCTTGATGCTGTGCTCCTTGTCGCGGCGCAGGCGTTCCTCGACCTCGTGCGGCCGCACCGCGCGGCGCCAATCGCCCTTGAGCACCTCGACCTCGGCGCCCATCAGCGCCGCCGCGTTGCCCCAGCCGATCGCAAAACGTCCGCTCTCGAGCACCAGCACCTTGTCGCCGCGCGACAGGACGTTGCTCAGCGCCGCTTCCCAGGCCCCGTGACCGTTGGCGATGTAGATGTAGGACTTGCCCTTGGTCGCGAACAGCTTCGAGATGTCGCTGAGCAGGCTCTCGGTGAGATCCAGCATCTCCTGGGAGTAGATGTCGATCGCCGGACGGTGCATCGCCCGCAGCACCTCGTCGGGCATCGTGGTGGGCCCGGGGATGGCCAGAAACTCCCGGCCCGCGCGAACGGTCATTGCTGTCGGTCCTTATTGCCTGAGAACAGGATGGTGGGTCGCTGAATCATGCTTTTACGTGCCGGCGCGTCCCGAGAAAAGCGCGCAAAATGCAGGGCTGGGTTATCGCTTCGTCTCCCGGCAACCGGCCGCTTCGGCCTCCTCGACCGAGCAGAACCAGCGGGTGCCCTTGCTGATCTTCATCCTGATCTGCGTGTACCAGCGGCTGGTCGGCTGGTGAAAGATGCACTCCCCGGAGCTGTTGACGTTGCCCTTGATTGTGCAGTCCGGCGACGGCGCGACCGGCCCCGAGGCCGAAGCGAGCAGCACCGCGTGCGCGCCGTCAGGCGGCTTGGTCGCGCCGAGGATCGCGGTCTTCTTGTTGCGGACGCGCCAGTCCCACGGCGCGATGAAGGCGCCCTGCCACATCCCTGCCTTGGCCTCCCGCGCGGCCTTTTCATCGGCTTCATAGTCGCGGGACATGTGGGCGTAGGCCAGCGCCCAGCCGTTGCGCACCAGCCATTTCTGGATGTCCTCGCCGCCGACCTCGCAGCGCGCCACGGTGCGGCCGCGCCGGTCGACCGATCTCGGGCGGCAGACCCAAGTCTTGCCCTCGGCGTATCTGGCGAGCTCATCGCGGGCCGCGACGCCGCAAGTCCAGCGCTCGGACTTGGTGTTAAGGCAGAGCTGGTCGATTGCAGGCGCGTCGATGCCGCCGAGCCGGATCCGCGTGGTGCCGATCACCACCGCATCGCCAGCGCGGACCTTTGCCGTGCCGGTGATCTCGGCGGCATCCGCCAGCGAAGGGATGGCGAACAAAGACAGCGCAATCAGGACCTTTCGCAACATGCCCGTCCAGTTGTGATGAAAATCTCGATAGACGGCGCAATTGTGGTCGGCTTTTGGCCGCGCGGCCAGCGCATGCCGAACAGATAGGCTTTCAACTTCCTGTCATTTTGCGACGGTCTCGTAGGGTGGGTTAGCCGAAGGCGTAACCCACCACTGTTCGTATCCGCGGAGGTCAGATGGTGGATTACGCTTCGCTAATCCACCCTACGAGACCCCTCACCCTCGCGCCATCGCCCGCTTCGCCACCGCCAGCCCCATCAGCACGAACGCCGAGGTCACCTCCGGGCCACCGACCAGGATCCGCGTCGGCGTCTTCATCTTGTTCCATTCATAGGCGCGGAACGGGCCGCGGCGGCCGCCTTCACCGAGCCCGGCGACGATCACGTTCAGCGCCGGTGCGAAGGCGCGCGGGTCGGCGCCGAGATGGCCGAGCGCGATCAGTGCCAGCGCGGCGTCGAACACGTTCATCTCGGCCGCCATCAGCTCGCCCTTGACGTAGGACAGCACGCGATGGCGGATGAAATCGAAATCGCCGGCGGGATCGATCGCGGCCTGCGCCGCCAGCGGCAGCGCCAGGAAGGCGGCATAGCAGCGGCCGAAATAGGCGCTGTAGAGCTCCGGCAGATAATAGATGTGCGAGCGCGGATTGGCGAAGGCGCCGCTGGCGGCCAGCCGCTTCTGAAAGCCGATGATCCGGTGCAATGTTGCAAGCCGCGACGGCGTCTCCAGCACCTTCCAGCGCTCAAGGTTGCGGAAGCTTACCTCGAGAATGTCGAGATTGAGCGTCGGATCGAGATCGTTGCCGTAAGGGCGCTCGCCCTTGAGATTGTCGATCCAGGTCGCAACCCCGCCCTCATAGTCGATATTGTCGTTGAGCGGCACGGTCACGCGCGGTTCGTTGACGCCGGCGCGCACCTGATAGCCCGCATAGAAATCCAGGAGCGGCTGGTCGATGATCGCGTCGGTACAGCCGGCCTGCGTCGCCGCGGAGATCGAGCAGGCCGTGGTGTCGCAATCCGGCACGTAGATGCCGAAACCGAGGTCCTGCTTGATCTGCGCGAAGTAACGGGAGAAGCGCGGATGCGGCGCCGGCGCCAGTGCGGTGACGACGTTGAAGCGCGCGCCGCCCAAGCCCTCGACCTCCTCGCGACTGATGTTGACGCAGAAATCGACCATGTCGGCGATCGCGCGCTCCGCCGCGACCTTGTCGGCCGGGGAGGCGAGCCCGGTCTCGACGAAGCCGAGCAGGGCCTCGATGAAGAACGCGTCGTAATAGGCCGAGCGGTGGCGGATCTGCACCGGCTCCCACATCGGCTCGGCAATGCCTTTCCAGAGCGGATTGACCACGGCGCGCGCGGGCGAGCGCGCGATGAAGACGCGGGCGAGGTTGAACAGCAGCGAGGAATTCTTGTAGCCGCGCGCGTTGAGGCCCGTGAGCGCCATGATCAGCTCGCGGCCGCGGACATCAGGATCGCCGATCAGGTTGAAGGCGGCGTAGGTCGGCAGGAAGCCGTTGCGGCGGTACGAGCGGAGCAGATGCTGCGCGCAATCGCGGATCACGCCGTCGATCTGCGCGTTCTGGGGCATGGCGGCGGTGAACGGCACCGGCGGCGGCTTGGGGTGGTCGAGCGCGATGCTGTCGACGAGATCGGCGATCGGTTGTCCGACCGCCGCCCAGTCGGGCTCGGCCTCGTCGCGGGCCCGGGTGAGTGCCGCGCGCAGCCGCGTCAGCATCCCCTCGTCGCGCAGCTCGGGCAGGCCGGCGCGGCGGAGCAGGATCCGCAGCGCGGGATTGCCGAGCGCGGTCCTGTAGAATTTGGCGAGATGCGGATCGCCGCTGGCCGTATCCGACAATACGGGATCGCAGACGTCGTAAAGCGAGGGGCCGTCCTTCGGCGCCGTCAGCGCCCGGCAGGCGGCGCCGGCAAAATAATGAAAGCTCATGAAATACCTGGTCGCGGGGGCCTTGGTCGGGGACATCAGGCACGCTGCCATCTGCGCGCCACCCCCTGCAAGTCGTTGAAAAAGCTACCCGGATTCGCGGGAAAAACAAATGTGATGGACGTCACGGAAAAGCCGGCACGAAGGCTGCATGATCGCTCTCCGGAAGGCTACGGGGAAGCCGCAAATGCGGCAATTTGGATCGGAGAATTATCAAGTATATTCAGACACTTAGTTCATATTTTTAGCAATCTATTGCCCCAGGGCCTATATCCGGTTAAGGGTTTGTTTGGTGCGGCGCCGCAAATTGCGCGCAATTCGGGGTCACATCCCCGGCCAATCCCTCAAACCTAAAGCCGCTATCGCGCTACTCAAACAGTGTGCGCGCGCTTGGTAGGTCTTTGGCACAGGAAACGAAGCGAGATGAATCTAAAGCAGCTCGACCTTTCCAGACGTACGATCGCCCTCGCCGCGGCCCTCATCGGCACGGTGTCGCTGGTGATCGGCGCCCATGCTGCTCTCAACATGCGTGCGATCGATGCCGCCAAGGCGGTCTCGACCGATCAGATCACCGGTTCGATCGGCCAGAGCTCGCGCCTGGCGCTCGTCATCGGCAATGGACATTACCCCGACGCCAGCGCGCCGCTGACGCAGTCGATCAACGACGCCCGTGCGCTGTCCTCGTCCCTGCGCAAGAACGGCTTCGACGTCGACATGGTGGAAGATGCGACCCGCGACGACATGGTCCGCGCCGTGAGCCGCCTGAAGTCGCGGATCACCCGCGACAGCGTCGTCATGCTGTTCTTCGGCGGCTACGGCGTGCAGGCCGGCCGCGAGAGCTACATGCTGCCGGTCGATGCCGTGATCTGGAAGGAAAAGGACGTCCGCCGCCAAGGCGTGTCGATCGAGGGCGTGCTCGAGATGATGAAGGAGCAGGGCGCCAGGGCCAAGCTCGTCGTGGTCGACGCCTCCCGCCGCAATCCCTACGAGCGCCGCTTCCGCTCCTACAGCCACGGTCTCGCGCCGATCAGCGCGTCCGACAATGCGCTCATCCTCACCTCCGCCTCGCCCGGCAAGGTCGTCGACGACGGGAAGGGCGAGCACAGCGTGCTGGTCAGCGAGTTCCTCAACAACCTCAGCAAGCCCGGCAGCGCCGAGAGCGTCTTCAACAAGACCCGCCTCGCCATCTCCCGCGCCAGCGAAGGCGACCAGGTCCCGACCGTATCGTCGTCGCTGCTCGAAGACGTCCGTTTCGGCGAAGCCGGCGGTTAGTTCGCGGCTCTTGTAGGGTGGATTAGCCGAAGGCGCAATCCACCGCTTCTCTCGCGTCAGCTTGGAAAGCAAAGAGGTGGGTTACGCCTTCGGCTAACCCACCCTACGACGTTGCTCCTACTTCGCCGCTTCCGCGCTCGCCATCACGGGACGCACCGGATCGCCTTCGCGCAGCAAGGCACCGGCGCGGGCGACGACGACGTCGCCCTCGCTGAGGCCGTCGCGGACCTCGATATTGCCGCCGGACATCAAGCCGACCTCGACACGCTTGGTCTCGACGCGGTTGCGGCGGATCACCTGCACCACGGTGCCGGCGGACGAATATTGCACGGCGGTCAGCGGTACCGCCACGTTGCAGCTCTGCCCGGTCTTGATCAGCGCGCGCCCGCTCCCATTCAGCAGCAGCCGCTTCTGCGAGGAGATTCCGATATAGACCATGCCCTGCTGGATGTTCGGCTCGACGGTCGGTCCGATGCGGCGCACCTTGCCGCTGATGTCGCCGCCACCTGGGATCCGCACGGTGGCCTGCTGATTGACCGCGAGCTTGCGCACATCGGTGGTGGCCACGAGGCCGACGAGGTCGTACTCGCTGCGCGCCACGATCGTGAACAGCGCCTCGCCCTTGGCCGAGGCGAAGTTGCCGATCTGCGCGGTCGAGGTCGCGATCACCCCCGCCACGGGCGCGGTGACCTGAAGCGTGCCGCCTTCGGGCAGCGCCAGCCGGGCCAGCACCTGGCCGGCGGTGGTGGTGTCGCCGGCTTCCGCCAGCACGTCCGTGACCTTCAGGCCGGGCCGCTCGGGCCGCACCGAGGTTTCCTCACGCGCGATGATCGTGCCGGTGGCTTCGACGACGTCGGAGAAGCAGGATTTCGCGACCTTCAGCACCGTGACCGCCGGCCCCTTCGGCGCGTCGTCATCGGCGGCACCGGCCGGATGGGGGCTGAGGACGAGCAGGCCGGCGACGGCTGCGGGGCACAGGTTTCGAACAACGGCGCGGGGCAAATGACGCATCGGAAATTCCAATTGGGTAAATTCCACTTGGGCTATGCCTCCAATCGATAGCAGATGGCCGCCGCCCGCACTACGGCCGCGTCGTCCCGAAACAGGACGCCGTGCCGCCGCCGGCAGTCGCGGCAAGCAAGTCTTTGACAAGCAAGTCTTTGATGAGTCGCGGGATTGGAGAACAGGTTCGCTCCGAAGAGCTCGAGTCGCGCGCGGCGGGCGTCAGCGGCGCCGCTCACCCACCGGCTTGCCGCTGGCCCGCTCGATCAGATGCAGCCGCGTGCAGGCCGGACACGACACCGACACGTGCGTGCGATCGCTCGGCTCGTCGGTAAGCCGATGCTGCACGTTCAGGCCCGTCTGGGGGCATTTGAAGACAATCTGCCGGTCCATGACCGAGATATGACGCCAAGCCGGGCCTCGCGAAATTACGGATGTTTACGTAGGTCGGCGATGGCTCCTCACGGCAGTTTCAGGAACTCGACCCAGTTTGGTTTCTTGCCGGTGGGGTAGGATTTCAGCTTGGTCAGCGCGCCGCTGCCCTGGTCGATGGCATGAACCGTCATGCTGTCGGAGAGCTCGCCGACCGCGGCGAGATAGCGGCCGCTTGGATCGACCTGAAAGCCGCGCGGTTGCTTCTCGGTCGGCACGCTGCCGATCGTGGTCAGCTTGCCGCTCGAGCCATCGACCCTGTAGGCGGTGAGCGTGCTGGTGGTGCGCTCGGAAGCGTAGAGGAAGCGGCCGTCCGGCGTGATGTGGATGTCGGCCGCCCAAGGTTTCTTATTAGGCTCTTTTCCCGAAAACCCTTCCGGCAGCGCGGTGGTGCGCTGGATCTCGTCCCACGCGCCGCTCCTGGCTTCATAAGTGAAGGCCGCGACATCGCCGTTCAGCTCGTGGAGGAGATAGACGAACTTGCCGCCGGGATGAAACACGAAGTGCCGCGGCCCCGATTTCTCCGGCACCTTGTACGCGGGCGGATCGTTCGGGGTCAGCGTGCCGGTCGTGGCATCGAACGCGAAGGCCAGCACCTGATCGGAGCCGAGATTGGTCGCAAATGCGAAGCGGTTGTCGGGCGAAGGCAGGAAGGCGTGCGCGTTCAGCCCGGTCGGGATCACCTGCTTGGGCTCGCCGGCAACCCCGTTGCCAAGCAGCGGATTCAGCGCGACCTTGTTGCCGCCATAGGAGGCGCTGAACAGGTACTTGCCGCTGCGGTCGATGGCGATATGGGCCATGCTGTCCGCGAGCGGTCCGTTGCCGAGATGGCTGAGCTCGCCCGTCCTGGGATCGATCGCAAAGCTCACCGCGAGAGTGGGCTGCGAGCGGATTCCGGCAATCAGCGTACGGTGGTCGGGCGTGATCGCGAGCGGTGTCGAGGAGCCCGGCTTTTCGACGCCCTTGAAGGCGGCCGTCTGCACGAGCGTCATCTCGCCGCTCTCGCTCATCTTGAACACGCTGATGTCGTTGCTGTCGGCATTGCCGACATAGGCGAAGGTTTCGGCCATACCGGCACGGACTCCAGAAATGAGGGTAAGCGAAGCGAACAGGGCGGCGGCGATCGCAGCGCGTGGCGCGCGCGATGCGATGCGTCGGATCGGTCTCGACATGGGCTCCTCCTGAAAGCTGGCTCGCGGTATTATCGTTTTTGCCGCGAGCATAGCGGGCGGAGCGACGCCGCACCAAAATCCAATGGGGATCGATCGATGCCGAAATCGCATCGGTCGCGGGATGCCGGGTCAGCGCGCCGCTGCGGTTCGGGAGGGCAGACGCAACCCGGACGGCTGGTCCGGCGGCCCGAGCATAGTCCACACGGTGATCGCGACCAGGGCGGAGGTCATGAGGGTCCAGAGGATGAGTCGTTTTCGCATCAGGCCAATCCATCGGTGCAAGCCGCGAGGCCAAGGGCCGCGTCAGCGATCCTGCACTGCAAAGAGCGGCGGTTCTATGAGGCCGTTCACAGGGCGAAAACGGCCGATGCTGTCGCGAACCAATGCGCTGCGAACGCATTGAACCGACATGTCCCGCGCAAACGATCTCGAAGGCAAGCCCGACATGGGCGGCAAGCATGGCGGCCAAGCCGGCCAGCCCAAGCTTCCGCCGCGCCCGCGCGAGGGCGAGCGCGATGCGGATGTCGTGGCAAAGCGCCACACCGGCCAAACCGATCGGGCGGCGCCGCCGACCAAACCAAAATAGTTCCTTGCCGCCGCCCTCGCGGCAGGCCCCGCGCCGGGAACGGCGGCATCGCTCTGCCGTTAGCTCGGGGCGTGAGAGAGGGAAAAGGGAGGCTGGCTCGTGTTTTGGATCTGTTGGAACACCGCCTGGTCGCTGATCATCAGCGGCATCATGGTCGCCACCATCGTCAGCCACCCCGACGCCGAATTCGCCGAAGTGCGGGCGGCCCGACAATCGATGTGAGCTTCTCTTACCTTGCCGAGCCCGTTCCGGATCACGTCATGCTGCCGGGCATGAAGCAGCGGATCTTGGGGCGGCCGTTGACGTAATAGGGCCAGACCATGGTGCGTCCGTCGTCGAGCGCCGTGCCGTCGGCGTCGGCACAACAGGGGTGAGGCCCGACTGTCGAAGCGCCGCTCGCGGACGCTTTGACCGCACTCGGCGCCGCCAAGTCTCAACCAGCGGTTGGCGGGCCTTGGAACGCTCTGGGCTTCGATGCGTTCAAGCTGATTGCGTAGGCGCCCGCCTGCGGCACGTCGGGGCTATGTATGTCGAATGTCGAGGAATTTCCGCTCTCTGCCCGCAAGCTGACCGAGTTCGAGGCCCTGGTAGCGGCGGCTCCGGGTGCGCTCGAGGCCATTCCGGGCGCGGTCTATGTCTGCGATAGCGAAGGCGGGCTCGTGACCTACAACCGCGAAGCCGCGGAGTTGTGGGGCAGAACTCCAGAGCTTGGTTCCGTCGAGAAGTTCTGCGGGTCCCATCGTCTCTACAGGATGGACGGCACCGTGCTTCCGCATTCGGAGTGCCCCATGGCCAATGCGGTCCGGCTCGGCCTCCCCGCGCGTAACACGGAGGTCATGATCGAACGGCCGGACGGCTCCCGGATCGCGGCGCTCGTGAACATCCGTCCCCTGCGCGATCATGCCGGCCGCATCCAGGGCGCAATCAATTGCTTTCAGGACGTTTCAGATCGCAAGAAGATCGAGGAAGAGGTTCGTGCAAAGACCAAGGATCTCGAGGACTTCTTCGAGAACAGTGCGGTCGGACTCCATATCGTGGGTGGCGACGGCATCATTCGCAGGGCCAATCAGGCCGAGCTCGATCTGCTGGGCTACAGCGCCGAAGAGTATATCGGTCACCATGTGGCCGAATTTCACGCGGACGCCCCCGTCATCGGCGACATTCTTCACCGACTCTCCTGTGGCGAAAGGCTGGACCGCTATCCCGCCCGCCTGCGCGCGAAGGACGGCTCGATCAAGCACGTATTGATCACCTCCAACAGTCGTGTCGAGCACGGCAAGTTCGTCAGCACGCGCTGCTTTACAACTGACGTCACCGAGCTGCACGTGGCCGAGCTGGCGCGCGAGGCTAGCGAGACTCGCCTCGCTGCAACCTACCAAGCGGCCAAGGTCGGCATCGCCGAGGCCGATGAACATGGGCGGCTGCTCCGGGTCAACGATTATCTGAGCGAGATCACCGGGCGATCTCGTGATGAGCTGCTGGCGATGAGCTTTTCCGACTACACTCATCCCGACGATTGCGCCGCGGACCTTGCGCTCTACGAGCAGCAGGTGCGTGGCGACCTCCCCAGCTATACCTACCGCAAGCGCGTCCTTCGCCCCGACGGCAGCGTGCGTCATCTCGAGATCTTCAGCTCGTCGGTCAGGGACAGCGCGGGACGCTTCCGTTACGGCGTTCGCGTCAGTCACGACGTCACGGAAGCGAAGCGATTGCAGGATCGGATCCGCGAGAGCGAGCAGCATATGCGCGATCTGCTCGAGGCGCTGCCCGCCGCGCTCTACACCACCGACGCAAAAGGCCGCATCACCTTCTACAACAAGACCGCCGTCGAGATGGCCGGGCGCACGCCGCTGCCCGGCGACGAATGGTGCGTGACCTGGAAGCTCTATTGGCCCGACGGCACGCCTCTGCCGCACGACCAATGTCCGATGGCGATCGCGCTCCGGGAGGGTCGGCCCGTGCGTGGAGTGGAGGCTGTCGCGGAGCGACCGGACGGCACGCGCGTGCCGTTCATTCCCTATCCGACGCCGCTATTCGATTCGGGGGGCAGGCTGATCGGTGCAGTCAACATGCTGGTCGACATCACCGAACGCAAGCGCGCGGAAATGGCGCAAACCCTCCTGATTGATGAGCTCAATCATCGCGTCAAGAATACCCTGGCGATGGTGCAATCGCTCGCCGGCCAGACCGCGCGCCATACCAGCAGTCTGGACGACTTCAATCGAACCTTCGAGGGCCGGTTGCTGGCGCTCTCTCGTGCGCATGATCTCTTGACCGAGCGCAAGTGGCAGGACGCTCCGCTCCAGCGGCTCGTCGAGGACATCACGGCGGCTGTTGCGGAGGATGGCCGGATCAGGATGGAAGGTCCACCCGTCGCGCTCAATGCGCGCTCGGCGCTCAGCTTTACGATGGTTCTCAACGAGCTCCTGACCAACGCGACGAAGTACGGTGCCTTGTCGGCGCCGGATGGGACGCTCTTGATGCGATGGAGCCTGCGGAATGCCGGGCACGGCACCATTCTCGATTATGAATGGGTGGAATCCGGCGGCCCGAAAGTCACGCCGCCCATGCGCCGCGGCTTCGGCACGCGGCTGATGGAGCGCTGTGTCGAGGCGGACCTCGGCGGCGAGTTCGATCTCGCCTTCGAACCGGGCGGCGTGCGCTGTCGCATGTCGATGCCGGTCACGGGCACTGTCGGATCGAATTGATTCGCGCGATCCATGGCTGTTCTCTGGATGACAGCATATCGAGCTCGTTTGCTAGCGCGATGGCTTCTTTCACGTCCGGCGTGACGAGCCCTTCACGGAGCCTGCCGACAACAGGCACAAGCAGGTCCACCGCCTGCTCAAGCTTGTCGGAATCTCGCCAGAGGCGGGCCAGGCTGACGGCTGTCCGCAGCTCCCACGAGCGGGCATTCTGTCCGCGCGCGACTTCCAGCGACTGCACGAACAATTCCTCGGAGTCGGCCGCTGGTCCGGCATGGGCCCGGATGAACTCCCCTTGCAGGCGGTAGATCTCCGCCAGATAGAAGTGATCGCCCGTCCTCTTCGCGACCGTCAAGGCACCATCGAGCGCGCGCAAGGCCGCTTCCGACAGACCGGCCCTCGCATAGCCTTGCGCGAGGAGGCATCTGAACCAGCAACTGGCGAGCCAGGAATTCTGCGCCTCATAACCCTCGACGCCCGTGCGCATTTCGCTCAGACCTGCATCCATGTCCCCGAGCTCGGTCAGCGCCCATCCATGCAGAATGGTGGCCTGTTGCTTCCAATGCAGAAAGCCGTGTTGCGATGAAATGGTCATCGCGCGGCTGGCATAATCTCTGGTGCCCGTGACGTCGCGCAGATGCTGACAAAGGTATGCGCCAAACACTTGCGCGAATGCCAGCGTAAAAGGATGGCGCATTTGCTCGGCATCGGAAATCGCCTGCTCGCTGTGCTGCCGCGCGGTGTCTGGCTGCCCTAGGAACCATAGCAGGTATCCGAGGTACGACATCGACATGACGCCTGGATTGAGGAGCCTTTCCGCCGAACCGCGATGCAGAGCCGGATCATCGAGTTGGATGGAGCGACGAAGATGATGTTGCGCCGCCAGAAACCGCCCGCGGTAAAGCATGGTCGCCGCGATCGACCTGTGGGCCTCCACGAGGTACAGGGTCTGCTTCGACAGCAACTCGCTCGGACGTTCCCGTTTGGCGAATTTCAGGAGTGCGGCACTCAGACCGTGCGCCTTGGTCAGGTCAGCTCGAATGAAGTGGTGCATCCAAAGCCCTCTTATCGCCGCTAGCACCTTGTCTTCATCATCGAGCTGCCGTCCGAGCTCGAGGCCTCGGGCAAAATTGTCTTCCACCTCCTGTGTGCCGTAACCTTTGGCAGCGATCAGCGCGTTACCCAGCGCAATGCGAAGCTCCAGCTCCATTTCATCGCGGTCGGGCATCTCGGGACTGCCGAGGACGACCGCTAGGCCACGGCGCAGGTGGCCGATCGCTTCCAAATAGGCTCCCAACCTTGCGGCGTGCCTGCCGGCCTTGATCCAGGAAGCTGCAGCCGGCTGGCTTTGATCGGATTCGGTCAGATGATAGGCGAGAAGCTCCGGCTCGCGCTCGGTCTTTTCCGGATAGTTCTGAGCCAGCACCGACGCGATCCGCGCGTGGAGCCGTCTCCTCTCGCTGCGCAACAGGCTCGCATGCGCTGCATCCTGGATCATCACGTGCTTGAACGAGTAGAGCGCATCCGGCGGATGGCCCAACCGGACGATCAGCCCTGCCTCCTCCAGGCGATCGAGCGCCGCCTCGATCTGGTCGGCTGGTACGGAGGCGACAGCGTTCAGCATCTCGTAGGAGAACTGCCGGCCGATGGTGGCTCCGATCTGTGCGACCCTCTTGAACGGGCCCAGCCGATCCAGACGCGCCATCAGCGAATCCATCAGCGTCGCCGGGATTGCCAGCGGTCGCCACGAACCGGAGAGCACATAGTTTCCGCGTTCCTCGGTCAGAAGGTCGCTTTCGAGAACGGCTTTGGTCAGCTCCTCGACGAACAGCGGCACGCCGTCGGTCTTGACGATGATGTCCTCGACGACTTCCTTCGGCATTTTGCGGCTGCCGGCAACCCGCTCGACCAAGGTCGTCCGCTGCTGCCGGCTTAGCCTGTTCAGCACCAGCGTTGTGATGTGAGAGTGAGCGCTCCAGCTCGGCTTGAATTCGGAACGGCAGGTGATGACGACGAGAATGGGCGTGTACTGGACCCGCTCCACCAGCAGATCGATGACCTCCCGGGATGTCGGATCGATCCAATGGGCGTCCTCGAAGGCGATCACCAGCGGCTGATCGTGCGCGAGGCCCAGGAGATGATTGATGAGGGCGGAGACGATGGCGTCCTTTTGCTGCTGCGGCGACAGATCGAGCGGAGGATAGCGGTCCCCGGTCGGGATCGACAGCAGCGCCGCAAAGAGCGGCGTCATCTGCTCGATGTCGCCATGCGCGGCCGCAACGGTCCGCTCGAGACTCGACAGAGACGAGGCCGAAGCATCGTCGCGGTCGAGGCCTAGGGCAAATTTGAGCTGCTCGATGAAGGGATGGAACGCCGTCGAGCTGTAGTAGGGCGAACACTGGAACGAGACATGCCCGTGCCGATCCCCCGCAATCCGCACGAAGATTTCCTGGACGATGCGCGACTTGCCAATGCCCGGCTCCCCGAACAGCACCACGACTTGGCCGTCGCCCGCCTTGGCCTGCTCCCAGCGGCCGAGCAGAACCGTGATCTCGTCGTCGCGATTGACGAGTGGCGTCAGCCGGGAGCCGATGGCTGCGGCAAAGCGGGTCTCCACGCGCGACGGCCGCACCACATGCCACGCCTGTGTTCTTCCGGCTATGCCCTTGAGTGCATGGACCCCGAGATTGCGATAGTCGAACTTTCCCTTCAACAGCGACTGCGTCGACGACGAGATGACCACCCCGTTCGGCGGCGCCAGGCTCTGCAATCGCGCCGCCAGATTGACGGTCTCGCCGACCGCGGAATCGCGCTCCTCGGTCCCCTGGCCGACCAAGTCGCCCACGACCACCAGTCCCGTCGCGATGCCGATCCGGACGGCGGGCGCATGGTTGAGCGCACCCAGCGGCTCGATCGCAGGCGCGGTCGACAATGTCCGCACGATCTCGAGACCAGCCCGCACCGCTCGCTCGGCATCGTCCTCATGCGCCTTCGGGTAGCCGAAATAGACCAGGATGCCGTCGCCGACGAAGCGGGCGGCAAATCCTTCATAGTGTTTGACCACACCCACGCAGGTTTCGCGAAAGCTCGCGATCATGTCACGCACGTCCTCGGGATCGAAATGTGCGGAGAGCGCGGTGGAATCGACCATGTCGCAGAACATCGTGGTGAGCTGGCGACGTTCCGCAACGATTGCCGTAGCGGGCAATGTGTGGTCCGCGGCTGGCGCGGCCATTCCGGAAAGGGACGCCGTTGCACGCTGAAGCCGCTTGCGGTCTCCGAGCGGCAGTCCAATCTGTGCCAGATCCGGTTCGGTCAGGTGGGGCAGGATGTCGAGATCGATGCGATGGCGGACGAAGAGGTCCGTGTATTGGCTGAGCCCAACGCTTTCAAGCCAGTGTCTCAGACGCTCCGTCCCCGTCCTCGACTCATCATTCGGCATGCGGAAATCCCTGGTTCAAATTGCGCTGAGTGGCTCCAAAATGCCTGTGGTTTGCGCTTGGATGGGGACTCGATGCGACTCTTCGTTGCGGCGGCCAATGGAGGCAAACCATCGGTATTTTGAGCGTTTCTTGCCCGCGTCTCAAAAATGAGGCGGATCGGCGGCTCACCATTTCGACGAGCCAGGTGCGCAGAATTCAATGAATTGATAGCTGTCGGTCGCTGATTGTCAAATCGCCGCACGACCTCGAACCAAACACTCAGCGGCGCCGCTTTCCTCGCAGCGGACATCCGGGCCAGACGTGGCGTCGCCGGCTAGGCCGCGACCGCCTGCGCCGCCAGCAGCTGCTTCAGCTTCGTCGCCGGTACCGCCGGGCTGAACAGCCAGCCCTGCATCTGGCTGCAGCCGAGCTGGCGCAGCACCTCGGCTTGCGCTTCGGTCTCGACGCCTTCGGCGGTGGTCGCCATATGGCGCGCGGCGGCCATGCGCACCACGGCCTGCACGATCGGCGAGGAGTCCTCGGACTGACCGATGTCGCTGATGAAGCTGCGGTCGATCTTGATCTTGTCGAACGGGAAGCGGTGCAGATAGCTGAGCGAGGAATAGCCGGTGCCGAAATCGTCGAGCGCGATGCGCACGCCGAGCTCGCGCAGCTGCTGCAGGATCGCCAGCGCCTCCTCGTCGTCGCGGATCAGCACCGTCTCGGTGATCTCGAGCTCGAGCCGGCCCGGCGCGAGCCCGGACTCCGCGAGGGCGGCGGCGACCTTGAGCGCCAGCGTGCGCGAGCGGAACTGGACCGGCGACACGTTGACCGCGATGTGAATCCGTCCCGGCCACGAGGCAGCCTCGACGCAGGCCTGCTTCAGCACCCATTCGCCGATCTCGCCGATCAGGCCGGTGTCTTCGGCGACCGGGATGAACTCCGCCGGCGAAACCATGCCGCGCTCGGGATGGCGCCAGCGCAGCAACGCCTCGCAGCCGGTGACGACATTGGCGGTGAGGTCGACCAGCGGCTGGTAGTGCACCTCGAACTCGCCGCGTGCGAGCGCCTGGCGCAGATCGAGCTCGAGCTGGCGGCGCTGCCGCGCCTTGGCGTCGTATTCGGGCACGAACAGGCGGAAGGTGCGGCGGCCTTCCGACTTCGCCGCATACATCGCCAGATCGGCGCGCTTGAGCAGATCGTCGAGATTGTCGCCGTGATCGGGCGCGACGGCGATGCCGATGCTGGCATCGGTCGGAACCTCGTGCCCCCTGCAATCCACCGGTGCGCGCAACGCCTTGAGGATGGTTTCCGCCAGTGCCGTCAGCTCGGCCGGATCGGAGGTGCCGGCCTTGACGATGGCGAATTCGTCGCCGCCCAGCCGCGCGACCATGTCGTTGCCGCTGACGCAGGCGCGCAGGCGGTTCGCCACCTGGCGCAGCAGTTCGTCGCCGACCTCGTGTCCGAGCGAATCGTTGACGCCCTTGAACTCGTCGACGTCGATATAGAGGATCGCGAACGGCTTGCCTTGCGCGAGCTCGGCGACGCGGCGTTCCAGATGTCCGCGCAGCAGCACGCGGTTGGGCAGGTCGGTGAGGGCGTCGTAATGCGCCAGATGGGCGATGCGCTCGTCGGCGCGGATACGCTCGGTGACGTCGTCATGGGTGGCGAGCCAGCCGCCGGCAGCGGCCGGCTGGTTCTTGATCTCGATCAGGCGGCCGTCGGCGGTTTCGACGATCGCGCTCTTGGTGCGGCCGACATTGCTCAGGATGTCGTCGCAATAGGCATCGATGTCGCCCTCGAACGAGCCGGTGTCCCGGCGGTGCCGGATCACGTCGCGGAAGTGGACGCCGGGCTTCACCACGGCGACCGAGAGCCCATACATCTCGATGTAGCGGCGGTTGCAGACGATCAGCCGCTCGTCCTGATCGAACATCAACAGGCCTTGCGTCATCGTGTTCATCGCGGTGTCGAGCCGCTGCTTCTCGAGCGACAGGCGGTGCGTCACCTGGCGGAAGATCAGAAACAGCGTGAGCACCAACAGGCCGATCGACAGCGCGGCAATGGTGACGAAGAATTTCGTCTGTGTGCGCCAGGTCGCCAGCGTCGCATCGAGCGACTTGGTCGCGACCACGACCAGCGGCTCGCCGGTGAGCAGGCGCGAGGCGACGATGCGGTCCTTGCCGTCGATCGGGCTTGCGAGCTGGGTGGTGACGAAGGTGCGCTCGAACACCGCCATTTGCTCCGGCGTGCCGGTGCGGAAGTTCTGCCCGATCATCGCTTCGACGTGTGGAATGCGGGCGAGCAGCTGGCCGTTCTGGTGGTGCATCGCGATCGAGGAATCCTCGCCGAGCCCGGTCGAGGCGAAGAAGGATTCGAGCTGCTCGGGCGTGATCGCGCGCGAGACCAGCCCGAGGAATTCGCCGTGCGGGCCGGAGATGCGCCGCGCGAACACGATCGCCGGTCCATTGCCGAACCGGCCGGGCACGACCTCCACCTCCTCCTGTGCGGCCGGATCGTCCTTGAGACGGTTGAAATAGCCGCGATCGGCGATCGAGATATCGGCGACCGGCCATTGCCGCGACGAGTTGATCAGCACGCCCCTGGAATCGAACACATTGGCGCCGGCGACGTCGGACCAGCCGCTGGCTTTCGCGCGCAGCACCTCATGCACGGCGAGCGTGCCCATCTCGCTGCGGAAGATTTCGGCGGACTGGATGCCGTGGCTCTCGAGCTCGGCGATGATGCTCTTCTGCAGCACCGCAAAGTCCTCGAACTGCCGGTCGAAATGCCGGGCGAGCATGCGGACGGCGTTTTCAAGGCTGTCGCGACCGCTCTCGATGGCATTCTGCCGGAAACGGTCGACCGTGAGCGCGGTGCCGATGGCGGTCGCAAGCATCAGCACGAAGCCGCCGGCGATCAGCCACGTCAGCGGCGCTCCGCGCCAACGGCGGAGCAACGCGCGCGTTCGCGCGGTCCATCGGATCGATGCGCCCATCCAGCCCTCCCGTGGGATGCAAGATGCAGCAAAACCGACAAGACCCGGTTACCATTGACGGTTAGGAAAATATGAATCGGAATGGAATCAGAGGGTTGGTTCCATCGTACAGGAGACCGCGGCGAGACCGCAGGACCTTCAGCGCTTGATTTTCCACTTCAAGGCTTCCGCGTTGCCCTTGGCGAACATCTTCGGCACATCGAATTTGCCGGTCTCGAGATCATAGCGGCATTTCCAATCCGCAAGGCCCTTCACCGCGACGTTCTTCGGATGCTTGTCCGTCTCGCCCGACAGCGAGATCAGGAGATAGCGGTTGTTGGTCCAGTCGACGCCGAGCCAGCGATACGCATCTTCGGTGCCCTTCACCAGATTCGCCGTGATGTGATAGTCGAGCTTCATGCTCTTGGTGTCGGGCCGGCTGCGGAAGTAGGCCCAGGCCAGATCGCCGAGCGACGTCTTGGTCGCGCTCACGAAGGCGCCGTTCTCCAAATGATAGAGAAAGAGGTCCTGCTCGCCCGAGCCCGTCTTCTGGATCCGCACCAGCCATCGCGAGTCGGCCGTGAAACGGAAGCCGGCCGGATAACCCTGCTCGGGCTTCAACTCGCGCATCTCCCCGCCGCGTCGCGCCCAGACCTGCCACTTGATGTCGAAATCCTCGCCCTCCTTCATATACTGCTCGAGCCTGGTGGCGCCGTCGGGCGAGGTGAAGGCGAGATCGGCATCGTCGGAAAGCGTGAAGCCGGGCGGCGGGCCGGAGGCGGCCAAAGCGGGTGCAGCGGCCAGCGTCAGAGCAACCGCTAGGGATCCCGCGGCACGGGAGAATACGGTCACGGGAGGAATTCCCTTGAAGAATGCCGCCAGGCGGCCTTGATACTTGGACACCCGCGTGGTCGCGCCGGTTCATCCCGCGCGCCTGGACGGAAGCATAATCCTATCGACAGTCTTGCTGCGGCAGCCAAATCGGCGCACCTTGCCGGCCTCGGCTGATTTGCCACCCAAGGTCCTTTTCAAATGATCACCGCCTCCAAGGCCTTCATTGCCTTCTGTCTGCTCGCGCTGGTCGGCACCGCGCTGGTGATCGGCCCGACTGAGCTGCGCCGCCTGCTGCCTGATGGGACGAAGGTCACCGTCGCCGCCAAGCCGGAGGCCAAGGTCGAACCCCAGGTCGGAGCTAAGGTCGAGCCCAAGCTTGAAGCCAAGGTCGAGCCCAAGGTGGAATTCAAGCCTGAGTCCAAGCCTGAATCCAAGCCAGAGCTGAAGCCGGAACAGCCGAAGCTCGTCGACAGCGCGCCGCCTGCACCCGAGCCGAAGGCGGGCGCGCTGGCCGAGACCCAGAAGCAGGTGGCCGCGCTCGGCGACCTCGTGCCGGTCAAGCCGCCGGCGCCGGCTGCAGATGCCGGCCCCCGTTTCGACGTCGCCCGCATCGACGATCACGGCGAGGCGGCGGTGATTGCCGGTCGCGCCAGCCCGGGTGCGCGGGTCGAGCTGCTGCGCGACGGCAAGCCGCTCGACAGCGTGGTCGCCGACGCCTCGGGCCAATTCGTGATGACCCCGCCGCAGCTGCCGGCCGGCTCATATGACCTGACGCTCCGCGCCAGGGCGCCGGACGGCACGGTCACCGAATCCGGCCGGACCATGCCGGTCACAATCGCCGCGGCGGCGCCGCCGCCCGTGCGCATGCCGCCGGTTGCGAAGCAGGAGGCCAAGCCGGCCGAGAAGCCCGACGACAAATCGGATGTCGTCGCCGCGCTGCCGTCGGCCTCGCCGCGGCTGGCGTCGGTGCCTGAGAAGCAAGCGGCCCGGCCGAAACTGATCGGCGCGCCGAAACCCAAGGCCTTCGCGCAGGCGCCGAGGGCCACCGTGGTTGCATCGGCCTCGCCGGCGGAGGCGCTCACCGCCGCGCCGGCCGAGGCCGGCGGCAGCCGGATCATCGCCCGCGGCGATAGCCTGTGGGCGCTCAGCCGGCTCGCTTACGGCGACGGTTCCCGCTACGCCGTGATCTTCAACGCTAACCGCGACAAGATCCAGAATCCCAACTTGATCTATCCCGGTCAGACCTTCGTGATGCCGCAAAAGGCGGAGTGACACGGCACGGCCGGCGCGTTGCGACGCATTGTCCTGTGTCTCTCTGGAACATTCGGTTCCCTCGCGCGTCTTCGTGATGCGACGCATTGCGCACTTGGCGCGGGTGGGAGGGCCAACGTGGCCGTACAAGTCGTGGCCAAACAAGACGTGGCCAAACAAGACCTGGCCAAATTGGTCGTCAGGTCAACGATCATGCCGGGACGCATGGGATTGGCGCTGGCTGGCGCGATCCTGGTGGTTGCAGCAGTGCTGCTGCCTGACAGAGCCGAGGCGCAGTTCGGCTTGCGCGGCGGTCCGGTCGGGGTTGCGCGCTTCGCCGTCGGCCACGTGATCGGCCTGTCGCGCCTGCGCCATTCCCGCATGGCGGTGCGCGGCGGCCGCTACCGCTCCGCGGCGCTGAGGTCGCAGGACCCGCGCGGGGCCGACCGCAGCCAGCTGTCGAACCCTTACGTGATGCGTGCGGCCCTCACGGCGCAGGCTGCGCTGGCGGGCTGGCAAGGCGGCCGCCGCCCGCAGGGCTGGTGGCGTCATCCCGATGGCAGCTATGGCTGGGTCGGCCCGGTGTTCTGGCCGTTCGCCCATGACGATCTCACCAATGCGATCGTCTTCGGCGACACCACCAGCCTCTCGCTCTACGGCTACGGCGATATCTATGCCGCGCTGTTCACGCCCTATGCCGCCACCGAGCTTGCCGCCTACACCGTGCCGCAAGGCCGTCGCGCGCGAAAGGTCCCGACCGCGGAGACGCTGTGCGAGGCCAGCGACACCGGCGGCCTGCCGGTCGAGCGCATCGCGAGCGCCGTTGCACCGAACGAAGCTCAGCGCACCGCGCTCGACGAGCTCTCATCCGCCTGGAATGCCGCGCGCGACACCATCCGCACCGCCTGCCCGGCGCAAACCCCTGCGAATGCGGCGGAGCGCCTCGGCCTGATGCGCGAGCGTGTCGAGGCCATGATCAAGGCCATCGACACCATGGAAGCGCCGTTGTCGAAATTCGTCGGCCTGCTCAATGACGACCAGAAAGCCCGGCTCAACGCCTTAGCCAATGAGCGTCGCGCCGCGCTGGCGTCCTACCAGTCCAAAAACGCTGACAAGAACGATATCAAGAACGCGAGCAAGAACGCTGATAAGAACGCTTCCAAGGACGCGCAGGCGGCCAAGGCCTGCCAGGCGGACTACGATCCTGTTTCCGACGAGAACGCCCAGCGCCAATACGAGCAGCTGCTCCAGCAGCAATGGCCCGCCGCCGACATCGCCACCACGCTCCAACTCGACGAGGTCGCCCGCGCCCGCTTCGAGGTGCTGCAGGACACCACGCTCCGCACCATGCAGACGCTCAGCGCCTGCCCGACCGAGCCGGCCGCAACCCCGCAGGCCCGCCTCGCCGCCGTGAAGACGCGGCTGCAGACCATGCTGCAAGCCGTCGGCGCCATCGCCGACGCGCTCGACGATTTCCAGGCCGATCTCAGCGACGAGCAAAAGGCCGGATTCGAGGCGATCGGGCCAAAGCGAGGGGCGTGAGGGGACGCCAGCTTGGAATGCCATCATATCTCCCTGTGATATGCAGATAGGGATGCACATCACGGAGGGTGCTGGTGCTGGTTTCCAAATGGGGCAACAGCCTCGCAGTGCGCCTGCCCAAAGCGCTAGTTGATGAACTCGGCCTCAAGGAGGGCGACGAAATCGATATCGTGGCCACTCGCAAAGGCGCGATCGAAATCGAGACCAAGGCGGAGCAGCGTCGGCGTGCGATCGAGAACATGGAGGCGCCGTTGGGCGGCCTTGCCCGCCGGCTACAAATTCGATCGGGACGAGGCGAACGAGCGGTGATCGCGTTCTTTGACAGCGGTGATTCTGGGACCTTCAGCGCGGCCGCAGCATCGGCGGGCTCACCATCGTCAATCCGTTCCTCGGCATGGCTCCGTGAACGCTCGCATCATCGCAAAGTCCGGATCCTTGCGCGGCTTCCATGATCACCCGCACGCCCAGTCGAACTTCATGTCCTTGAAGTCGAGCTGCGCGTTGCCGCCGCCGAAATTGTAGCCGCCGAAATATTCCTCGAACTCGATATAGAACGGGCTCATCTCCGGCACGGCCTGGCAGGGCCGCATGGTGCCGCCGAGGTGGTTGTGGGCGTGATCCTTGGCCCAGTCGTGCAGGCGGAAATTGTCGCGGCCCGGCTTGCCGCCGACATAGTAGTAATATGGCTGATAGCCGGTCGGCGGATTTTCGCGCACGTGCTCATCCTGTGGGCCCTTGCCGGCGTTGGGATCATCAGCGCGCGGCGACAGCGCGATCGCGCGCGTCTCGCTGAGATCGGCACGCGGCGGGGCTGCAAACATCTTCTTGGCGTAGCTAGGTGCGGCCTCGAAGAAGGCGCTGGCACCGCCGACATCGAGCCAGCGCGGCCGCTCCACCGTTGCCAGCGCAAGCGGCGCCGGCGGCGCGGCGAACGCGCCGTCATATTCGGCCTTCGTCAAGAGCAGCGCGGCATAGGCGTAGTCGAGAATGTCGGTCATGCGCGACAGCCGCGGATGCGACGGTCGCGCCAGCACCGCCTCGCGAATCTCGGGATCGTCGGGCGCGCCGCCGTCATTGTGATCGGGCGCCGTGGCGAAGAACGACAATGCGACGATGTCATCGCCATGCACCCGATAATCCTCCGGCAGCAGAAGCGTGAAGCCGTGCATCAAGGGATAGCCGGTGACGGGATCGAGCGGCCATTGCTCGGATGCAATGCCCGGCGGCAGCCCAAACACCCAGCCCTGATCACGCGCGCGATCCGCGGGCCGGTCCAGCATCTGCAAATCATAGGCACGCGAAGGCAGGGCAAGCGTCACGGGGTGTCTCCCACGAAGTCCGCCTCGCCGTTGAGGCGATGGTTGGTCGCGGGGAGGAGGGATGTGGTTCGTGAGAGGGAGCTGGGATGCTGCCAATCTGCCGGTGTTTTGCCCGACGTGTCAAATTGCGCGGCACGCGGCCGAGGCCTGCCGTAAGTCATTGATCCCAAAGCCCCTGCCTACTGTGCATGGGGTTGTTTTCGCAGTTTTGTTTGCGGCTACCCCCTTCGCCGCACCGCCGCCGCATCCACCACGTTCTCCACCTCCTCGCGCCAGCTCAGGATCTCCATCGCCAGCACGGGGTGATTGAAGCCCTTGAGCTGGAGATCGTCGAGGGCGCGGGCTTCGACGAAAGGCTCGACCATGCCGTAGACGCGGCGGCTGACCACGATCTGGTTGGGCTTGGCTTCGCTGCAGAGGCGGGAGGCGAGGTTGGTGACGCTGCCGATCGCGGCATATTCCAGCCGCTGCTCGAAGCCGACCTGGCCGAGCGTGGCATAGCCGAGCGCGACGCCGATGCCGAAGCCGAGGCTATGACCGCGGTTGCGCCAGCGCTCGGTCAGGGGGCCGATCGTGTCGCGCATCTCCACCGCCATCTTCACAGCGCGCTTGGTGTGGTCCTCGAACTGGATCGGGGCGTTGAACAGGATCATCACGCCGTCGCCGGCATATTTGTCGAGCGTGCCCTCGTACTTGAAGATCAGCTGGCCGAGCGCGGCGTGATATTCGCGCAGCACGTTCATCGCCTCTTCCGGCTCGGTCGCTTCCGTGAACGCGGTGAAGCCGCGCAGGTCGCAGAACACCACCGTGACCTCGCGGCGTTGGCTGGTGAGCAACCCCTCGGGGCTGTCGGAGGAGGCGATCAGCTGCGCCACCTGCGGCGCCAGGAAACGCTCGAGCTTGCGGATGCGCTCGATCTCGCCGAGCTGGGTCCGGACGCGCTCCTCCAGCGACTTGTTCCAGTCCTTGAGCTGCTCGGTCTGCTCGCGGAGCTTGTCGGCTTGCGCGCGCACGGTCGTGTTCGCCGCCTCCAGCGCGTGGCTCTTGTGGTCGACCTCGGTAAACAGCTGCGCATTGCGCATCGCCAGCACGGCCTGGTTGGCGAAGGTGCGCATCAGGCCGATGATGCTGGGCGCGAACGCCCCGGTGGCGCGGCGCAGTACCACGAGCGAGCCGAGCGTGCCCTGCTGGTCGATCAGCGGCACCACCAGCACCGAGTTGAAGCCGGCCGCGAGCGCGGCCTCGCGCAGCGGCTGCTCGGCGGCATCGCCGAGCTCGGCCAGCGCGATCGGCTCGCCGCTGTCGGCGGCATCGCTCAGGATGTTGCCGCCTTGGGCGATGGTGACATGCGCGCCCTCGGCGGATTTGTCGATGCCGTTGGCCTCGACCAGGTTGAAGCGGCGTGTCTCGGCGTCGAAGCCGTAGATCAGCACCGCATCGGCACGGGTGATCTCGATGGCGCGGGCGGCGATGGTTGCAAGCACCGCGTTGAGATCGAGCGAGGAGGCCACCGCGCGGCCGACCTCCTCCAGCACCTTGAGCTCGTGGATCGACTGCGCGAGATCGCGGGTGCGCTCCTCGACCTTGCTCTCCAGGTTCGAATAGGTCTCCTGGATCTGGTCGGCCATGCGGTTGAACTGCCCGGCGAGGTCTTCCAGCTCGTCGGAGGTGTGCACGTCGATGCGGTGGCTGAAATCGCCTTCGCCGAGCTTATGCGCACCGTCGCGCAGCGCCGTGATCGGGATGATCATGCGGCGGGCGAGCAGCGTGCCGGCGAGGATCGCGACCATCAGGCCCATGCCGATCAGAAGCGCGATGCGCACCAGCTGGTCGCGGATCGGCATCAGGGCCTGCGTGGTCGGCTGCTCGAACAGCACGCTCCAGCCGAGCTTCGGCACGATGCTCGCGGCGCTCATCACCGCATGGCCATTGAAGTCGGTGCCCGACGTCTCGGCTTCGTGGCCGGGCGCGATCGCGGCCGCCACCTGCGGCAGTTTGGAGAGGTCCTTGCCGATCTCGGGCCCTTTCGATGACGTCGCCAGCACCCGGCCGCGCGGATCGACGACATAGGCGAAGGCGGCCTTGCCTACTTGCGCGTCGGACAGGAAGTCGGAGAGGAAACCGAGGTCGATCTCGGCCACGGTGACCCCGGCATTGAAGCCGGAATGCGCCACCGAGATCGACATCAACGGCGTCCGGTCGGCGAACCAGGCCGGCGCGTAGGTGACGCCGCGGGCGACGGCGTCGGTGAAGCGCACGTCGCGGGAGAGGTCGGCATTGCCGCCGGTGGTGGTCGATTGCCTGGAGACGCGCAGCACCTCGCGGCCGTCGCCGTTGAGCTGGAACAGCTGGTTGACGACGGAAACCTGATGCAGCAGCGACGCATAGTCGGCGCGGCGCTTCTCCAGCGTGTCCTGGCTCGCGCGCGTCACCCAGCTGATCTGGCGGTCGAGCTCGGAAATCGCCTGCTCGATGCGCCGGGCGGCCGCCTGCGCCTTGTCCTCCAGGCCGTCGGTCAGCTGTGTCCGCGTCGCGCGGTAGGAGATCCAGGTCTCCATCGCCCCGTTGATGGCAAGGACGAACACGACGAGGCCGACGAGGGAGACGACGTATTTGGCGAACAGGCCCTCGCGCAGAGATCGTGTCTTGTCGTTCGCTCCTGCCATCCCGATCCTCTCGCGCCGCCACTGACGCTGCGCGCTATGGGCCGTACAGGCCCTTCCAAGCCGTTCTAGCACAATTTGGACCGAAGGGCCGTCGCGCGGCCGGGGACCGGCCGGTGTGGTTACCCCCTGTGGCCTCCTGGGCAGGTGGACGGGCGGCGATGGTCGCAGCCCGATCTGTTCGAAGGAGGGAGCTTAGCGGTTGAAGAGCTGCCGCAGCACGTCGTTCATTGGCTGACTGTCCTGCTGCGCGGCCGGCGGGTCCTCCAGGGCGGGGGGCGCAGGCGAGGCCTGCGGCGCCGGCGTGGAGGGCGTTGCCGGCAGGCTGCGGTTGCGCCCGGTGCCGGTGCCAGTGCCGCTCCCCGCGCCGCTGGAGAGACCCTGCTGGATCAGATTGCCGATCGCTTCCCCGAGCGGGCCCCCGAGCAGATTGTTCTGCCCCGCTTGCTGGCCTTGCGGATTGGCATTGCCGGTTGCATTGCCGCCCGGCGCGACGGTGCCACCAAGGCCGAGGCTGCCGAGGATGTTGCCGAGTCCGGCGCCCTCGGGGCCGAACAGGCCCTTGCCCATCTCGCGCAGCTTGGCATAGGCGGCGTCGGGATTGTCCAGCATGCCGGCCATGTCGGGATAGATCCGCGGCTGCGACCAGGAGCCCTGGATCATCACGGGAATGCCGAAGCCGACCGGCTCGGAGGTGCGGCCCTGGCCTTCGGTCGTCATCACGAGCTTCGGCTCGACGCGAAAGCCCATCATCTTGGTGTCGAGCGCGATGGTGCCGGCGCCGGTGACGCGCACCAGCGGCCCGATCAGGTTGAGATCGGTCGTCACCGCCTGACCCTTGTCGATGCGGAAGGAGGCCGAGAGCTGCGACAGATCCGTGCTCTGCTCCTGGCTCGGGTCCTGGTTTCCGTTCTGGTTTCCATTCTGGTTTCCTTGCCAGCCGGAGAGCGTGCTCGTCGTCAGCGAGCGGATCATCTGCGCGACATTGATGCCGCGGATGGCGCCGTCCTGGAAATTGACGAAGGCCGTCCCTTGCATGTTCGCCATCAGCGCGCGCTGGCTGTTGCCGGCGCTGCGCAGGGCGAGCTTGGCCTGCAGCTTGCCGTCGATGCGATCGAACTCGGCAAGGCCCTGGAGCAGCGGCAGCGCGCGCACGCCGACGAGGTCGGAATGCATCGCAAAGCTCGGCGCGCCGGTCGTCGCGTCCAGGATCACCTCGCCCGAGACCTGGCCGCCATAGGCGCCGAGATTGGCCGTGCCGGCCTTCAGCACGCCGCCGGCGAGCTTGGCGTCGAGCGCCAGCGGCGCAATGCGCGCATCGCCGATCACGGCCTCGTTGGCGGAGATCCGCACTTGCGCATCGACATAGTTGAGCCCCGAGACGTCGATCGGCGCATTGCTCCAGGGCTGCCCGGACACGCCTTCCGGCGATTTCGCCAGCGGCATGGCGAGCCGATGGAAGTCGAGATCGACCTTGACCAGCGGCTTGCTCGCGATGTCGACGGAAGCCCAGCCATTGAAGGCGCCATCGCCGAGCCTGCCGTTCACGCCGTTGATCATCACGACATTGCCGCTCAGCCGCATCTCGGCCTGGCCGGTGAGCTGGGACTTCAGCACGCTGGGCATATCGATGGCGAAATCCACATGAAACGCCGGCCGTTCGGCCGGCGAGGCCGCCTTGATGTCGAACTTGGTCGGGTGATCGCCGACGCGCGCGGTGCCGGTGATGTTGACCTTGCGGTCGCGGTCCAGGGTCGCGTCGGCGTTGATGGCGCTGATGCGGCCCTCGACACGGTCGCGCAGGCGCGAGAATGCCACTTCGCCGTCGGTGATCTTGATGCGGTCGATGGTGGCGCCTTTGGTGTCGAGCGCGAGCGGCTTCGCAGGCGCGGCCGCATTCGGCAGGCGTTCGCGCAGCAGCGGCTGGTAGAGCACGGGACGGGTGACGACGAGCTCGCTGATCTCGGGCCTGCCGGACCACACGCTCGCGAGCGACATGTCGGCCTGCACGCGATCGATCGTCAGGCGCGTGATGCCGCTGCGGTCCTTGGGGTCGGCCAGCGTGAGGTCGTTCAGCGTGACGTTCAGCGTCGGCCATAGGCTGATCTTGGTGGTGCCGTCGATCGACAGCCGATAGCCGGTCGCACTCTCGAGGCGCGAGGCGATCGTCGAGGTCAGGAAGCCCGAGGGGATCCCGACCACGAGCAGAAGTGCGATCACGACGATGACGGCGGCCAAAGCCCCGCCGACGAATTTCAATGCTCTCATGTCGACTTTCCAGCAACGGACAATCCGCGCCGAACCCGGCCGGATCACCCGTCCTTTGCGCCCGGAGTTTATCCCCGGACGGGAAGCGGCTCCAAGCGCGTAAAAATAGTCAGGGGGTGCTGCAAAGTTATGTGACTTATGACACACTTCTCCGGCGCTGTTTTACGCGATCCTGAAGTTGATGGTTTCAAGCGATTTGCCAAGACGATTTGCCAAGAGACGATGACCAGCACGTTCACAAGGACATTGACATGAGCAAGCAGGCCGAATTTGCGGTCATCCTGAAGATGAACCCGATGTTCGCCGATCTCGGCGCAGACGAGCTCCAGCGGCTGTCCAATCTCTGCCACACCCAGCATTTGGCCAGCGGCGAGGTGCTGTTCCAGAAGGGCGATCCCGGCAATGCGCTGTTCGGCGTGCGCCGCGGCCAGGTCCGCATCGAGACCGGCGCCGCCGACGGTAGCCGGCTGACGCTGAACTTCATGGGGCCGGGCGACCTGTTCGGCGAGGTCGCGGTGCTGGACGGCCAGAACCGGACGGCGGACGCGACCGCGGGCGAGGCCAGCGAATTGTTCGTGCTGCGGCGCGAAGACTTCCTCGGCTTCCTCGAGCGCGAGCCCAAGGTCGCGATCAAAATCATCGCGCTGCTGTGCCAGCGCATCCGCTGGCAGAGCGAGCGCATGGAAGAATCCATGCTGCAGCCGCTGCCGGTGCGGCTGGCGCGGCGGCTCTGCGCGCTCGCCGCCGATTTCGGTTCCGAGGTCCACATCTCGCAGGAGCAACTCGGCGTCTTCGTCGGCGCCGCCCGCGAAAGCGTCAACCGCCAGCTCCAGGCCTGGCGCAAGGAAGCGATCCTCGATCTCCAGCGCGGCCGGATCCTGCTGCGGAACATGACCAAGCTGACCGCGATCGCGCGGAACGAGTAGGGCGAGCAGTTTCACTCTTGCTCGGCGGGTGGAGACAGATCGACGGCTAGATCCTCGGCGAGGAACGCCGCGTATCGCAGTGCCTCATCGATGTCCTCGCGCTCGAGATACCGATATTCATTGAGGATCGATTCGCGCGTCTCGCCGGCCGCCAGCAGGCCGAGCAGCCGCGCAACCGGAAAACGCAGCCCGCGAATGCAAGCTTTGCCAGTGCAGACGGCAGGGTCCATCGTGATGCGCGAAGGCCATGCCATAGGCTAGCGGACGCAAACGACTTGCGCCACCGTGGGCTTCCAAGCTGGCGTGGACCCTACTCCGCCGCGGGCCGTGCGACGCTCGTCACCGCCGGCCTGGCTTCCGCCTCCGCAGCCCCATGATGGTCCGTCTCCGCATCCTCGCTGTGCACGATCAGCCGCTTGGCGAAGCGCCAGATCAGGGCGCCGAAATCGTCCATCACCATGAACATCGCGGGCACGAACACCAGCGACAGGAGGGTCGAGAAGATCAGGCCGCCGATCACCGCGAGCGCCATCGGCGAGCGGAATTCGCCGCCGGCGCCGACGGCCAGGGCGCTCGGCATCATGCCCGCGGCCATCGCGATCGTGGTCATCACGATCGGACGGGCGCGCTTCATGCCGGCGTCGATCATGGCCTCTTCGCGCGGCGTGCCGGCCTTGATGGACTCGATGGCGAATTCCACCAGCATGATCGCGTTCTTGGTGACGATGCCCATCAGCATCAGGATGCCGATCCACACCGGCGTGGTGAGCTGCTTGCCGGTGACGAGCAGGGCCGCGATCGCGCCGCCGATCGAGAGCGGCAGCGAGAACAGGATGGTGATCGGCTGCAGGAAGGTGCCGAACAGCAGCACCAGCACCGCATAGACCATCATCAGCCCCGCCGTGATGGCGGTCGCAAAACCCTCGGACAATTCGTTCAGGCTTTCGGCATCGCCCGAGGGCGAGACCTTCACGCCCTTCGGCAGGGTCTTCATGACCGGCAGGTCGTAGATCTTCTTGGTGGCATCGCCGAGCGCGGCGGAGCCGACGAGGTCAGCGGCAACGGTCGCCTGCCGTTCGCGATCGTAGCGGCCGATGCTGGTCGGACCCTGGTCGAGCTTGACGTCGGCGATGACCGAAAGCGGCACGCCGCCCTTCTCGCCGCGCTCGCCGAGCGGCACGCGGAGCTGCTCCAGCGTCTTCAGATCGCCGCGGGCGGCGTCCTCGAGCTGCACGCGGATCGGCACCAGGCGGTCGCCGACGTCGAACTTGGCGAGTGCCGGTCCGACGTCGCCGATGGTGGCGACACGGATGGTCTGCGACAGGCTTTCGGTGGAGACGCCGAGCCGTGCGGCGAGATCGGCGCGCGGCTCGATGCGCAGTTCGGGGCGCTCCAGCGAAGTTTCGGAGATGACGTTGGCGATGGTGGGAATGCGCTTCATCTGCGTCGCAAGCTCGCTCGCGACGTTGTTGACGATGTTGGGGTCGACGCCTGTCACCACCAGCGAGATCGCGCGCAGGCCGTTCTCGTCCAGGAACCAGAAGCGGATATCGGGAACGTTCTCCAGCTCCTGGCTGATGGAGAATTCGAGCTCGCGCTGGGTGATGTCGCGGCTGTCCTTGGGTGTGTAATTGATGATCAGGGCGGCGCGGCGCACCTCCTGGGTGCCCGGCGGGACGCGGCCGCCGTCGACGAAGATGCTCTTGACCTCGGGCCGCTTGCGCAGGCGCGCGACGATGTCCTCGGTGACCTTCTCGGTGTAGGCGAGCTGGGTGCCCGGCGGCAGCTCGAGCGCAAGCAGCGAGCGCGCGCTGTCCTGGGCCGGCAGGAAGCCCTGCGGCAGCAGCGTGATGCTCCAGATCGAGGCGGCGAAGACGCCGAGCCCGATCAGCACCGTGATGAAGTAGTGCTTCACCGACCAGGCAACGATGCGATGATAGGAGCGCAGGATGGGACCGGGCGGCGGCTCCTCGTGCGTACTGTGCTTGAGGAAATAGGCGGCCAGCACCGGCGTGACGAAGCGCGCGGCGAGCAGCGAGAAGAACACCTGCACCGAGACGGTGATGCCGAACTGCTTGAAGAACTGTCCGGCAATGCCCGACATGAAGCTCGCGGGCGCGAAGATGGCGATGATGGTCAGCGAGATCGCGATGACGGCGAGGCCGATCTCGTCGGCGGCCTCGAGCGCGGCCCGGTAGGGCGACTTGCCCATGTTCATGTGCCGGACGATGTTCTCGATTTCGACGATGGCATCGTCGACAAGAATGCCCGTCGAGAGCGTGATGGCGAGGAAGCTGACGAGGTTCAGCGAGAAGCCGAGCAGGTCCATCGCCCAGAACGCCGGGAAGATCGACAGCGGCAGCGAGATCGCGGCGATGATGGTGGCGCGCAGGTCGCGCAGGAACAAGAGCACGATGATCACGGCGAGGATGGCGCCTTCGAAAAGGGTCGAGATCGCCGCGTGGTAATTGCCGTTGGTGTATTCGACCGAGGTGTCGATCACCTTCAGGTCGACGTCGGGATAGGCCGCTTTCAGCGCGTCGATGCGCTTCTGCACGGCCTCGGCCACCTTCACGTCGCTGGCGCCCTTGGAGCGCTTGATGCCGAGCGCGACCACCGGCTCGCCGTTGAAGCGGGCGAAGGTGCGGCGGTCGGCGATGGTGTCGGTGACGGTGCCGAGATCGTCGAGCCGGACCTCGCCGCCGCCGAACAGCGGGATCATGGTGCCGGCGAGATCGCCAAGCGTCTTGGCGCCGGCGAGCGTGCGGATCGCCTGGTCGTTCTTGCCGATCTCGGCGCGGCCGCCGGCGACGTCGACATTGGTGCCGCGCAGGCTCTGGCTGACATTGACCGCGGTCAGGCCCATCGCCTGCAGGCGATCGGGATCCAGCGAGACCAGGATCTCGCGCTCGACGCCGCCGATGCGCTCGACCTGGGCGACGCCGCGCACGCCCTGCAGCGCGCGCTTGACCACGTCGTCGACGAAATAGGAGAGCTGCTCCGGCGTCTTGCCGGGCGAGATCGCGGCATAAGTCACGATCGGCAGGCCGATGACGTCGACGCGCTGGATCAGCGGCTCGGTGACGTTCTGCGGCAGGTTGGAGCGCACGCGCGTCACCGCGTCCTTGACGTCGTTGAGCGCGCGGTCCGTGTTGGTCTCGAGCGCGAACTGGATCGTGGTGACCGACAGGCCGTCGGTGATCGACGATGTGATGTGCCTGACGCCCTCGACGCCGGAGACCGCGTCTTCAACCGTCTTGGTGACCTGAGATTCGAGCTCGGCCGGCGCTGCGCCGAACTGCGATACCGCCACCGAGATCACGGGGATGTCGGCCGAGGGCAGCCGTGTGATCGCGAGCTTGGTGAAGGACACCCAGCCGAGGACCAGCAGGATGATCGAGAAGACGACCGACGGCAGCGGATTGCGGATCGACCATGCCGAGATATTGAGAGCCATCAGCGTACCCGCGTGCGATCGAGTTCATCGGCGAACATGGTCTTGATCTGGTCGCCGTCATGGAGCGAAGAGCCGGCGTCGGCCACGACGATTTCGCCGACCTGCAGCCCTTCCAGGATTTCCGTCGCGCTGTCGGACGACAATCCGACCCGCACCTTGCGTGTCTCGACGACATTGCCCTTGACGACCTGCACCGTGAGGTGATCGATCGCGGTCTTCGGGATCGAGACGCCGCAGCTTCGCTTGGCGTCGATCGAGGCGCGAGCGAACACGCCGACCTTGAGCGAGGGGTTGTTGGCGACGCTGATGCGGACCCGCCCGAGTTGCGTGGCGCGGTCGATCTCGGGTGCAACCAGCCGGACCCGCCCGATCAGGTCGGGCGCATCGTCGCGGCTGATCCGCACGGTGGCGCCGGAGGTGAGCTTGGACATGTGCACCGCCGGGACCTGGGCGTCGAGCTCGATCTCGTTGTTGACGGCGATGCGGAACATCGGACCGGCCTGCGGCGAGGCCGGCGCGCCGACGATGGTGCGGACTTCGGTGACAAGGCCCGGCGCGGGGGCTTTCAGCGAGATCGGGCCTTGCGGGCCGGGCCGCTGCGGCTGGCCCGGAATCTGCGGCGGCGCGGTCAGGCGCGCTAGCTCCTGATTGTCGGCGACAATCGTGCCCTCGGTGACCAGGAGGTCGGTGACCCTGGAGCCTTCCTGATCGGCAACGACCACCGCCTCGCGGCGCGGCACGAAGAAGCCGGTCACCCGCACCAGATCGGAGAAGCAGGCATTGGTCGACTTCGTCACGATGACGAGCGCCTCGCTTTGCGTCTCCTTCGGCTCGGGACGCTTGCGATGCTCGAACAGATAATAGCCGATGCCGAGCGCGGCGACGAACAGCACGGTTCCGGCCGGCTTGAGATATTCAGTCAAATTCATCGCCGGATCATCCTGACCTGGCTCACGGCCATCCGCGCGAGGCCCAAACGGAGCGCTTTTCTGACATGAAGCGGCGTCCCGCAAGGCTGCGGGACGCGCTTTGGAAACGAGACCTTACACGACATCACGACTTGTCACTGGCAATGGATTCGTCGTGCTCACTTCGATGCGGTGGTCTTGTTTTCCATGTTGACGACTTGCACGCGCCGGTTGGCCTCCGCCAGCGGCTGGTTCGGGTCCTTGAGCTTGCTCTTGCCGTAGCCGACGGTGACGAGATCGGTCGCGGAGATGCTGTACTTCTCGACCAGGTAGCGCTTGATCGAATCGGCGCGACGCTCCGAGAGGTCCTGGTTGTAGGCTTCGCCGCCGGCGGCGTCGGTATGACCGGCGACCACGAAGGTCGAGCCCTTCAGATCCGGGCTGGTCAAGGCGCGGCCGAGCGCCTGCACCGAGGGCAGCGACTTGGCGCTGATATTGGCGGAGTTGTAGTCGAACGTGATCTCGAGATCAATGTTCGGCTTGTCCTTGGCGGCCAAGGCGATTTCCTCGCGCTCGGTCGACGACAGCGAACGCGTCGAGCGGCCGCGCACCGACTGGATCAGCTTGGAGTCGGTCGCGCTCGGTGCAGGGGCGGTCTGCGGACCGATCGAGAGGCCGCGCGTCAAGGGCTTCTTCGGCGCCGGCGCCAGCGCGCGGACGATCTCGTCCTCGGTGACATTCTTGCTGTTGCCGTCATCGCCCGCATATGCGGCCGAGGTCGGCAGCGACAGCGCGGCGCCGACGGTGATGATGGACAGAATCGCGGTAAGCCAATTTGCAGCCGATCTCATTCCCAGTCCCTCCTGCGCAGCCAGCTCACGTGCTCTCAAAATTCAAGCAACACGCCCCCGAAAAAGCCTGTTGCGGCATCCGCCCATTGGTCTTCCCAGGGCTGTTCAAGGTTCGAGCCTTGGACGGGGGCCCGACTCAAAAAAATACTAGCGCACTCCGTAGCTTGCGAATTCCTGAACGATGTTCGGATCCATCGCCTTGGCATTGGCGATGTCCAGCGCCCCCTCCTGGGCCGAGCCGTTGCGTTGCTTGGCAAGGCCGCGTCCGTAGAGCGAGGACGTCAGGCGCGGGTTGATCTTCAGGGCCGCGTCGAAATCGGCGATCGCATTCTTCACCGCGCCCGACTTGAGATTGACAAGCCCGCGGCTGTCCAGTGCATCGACGAAGTTCGGCCGCAGCCGCAGCGCCTCGTTGCAATCCTTCAGCGCGGCCTGGAGGTCGCCGACCACGGTGCGGGTCCAGCAGCGGTTGTTGAGGGCCTCGACGTCCTTCGAATTGATCCGGAGGGTGTCGTCGAAATCCTTGATGGCGAGGCTGTAGGCGCCCTTGCTGGCATAAACCTGGCCGCGGCGGTACAGCGCGTTCACGTCGTCAGGGTTGGCGGCAATCTTGGCAGTCAGGCTCTTGATCGTGGGATCGTCAGCCAGGGCGGCAGCGCTCGGCCCACCGTCCGTGCTCGGCGCAGGAACGGGATCAACCGGCTTCACCGGCGGTGGCGGCGGGGGCAGGGCGGCCTCGATCTGCGGCCTCGGGG
>NZ_JADYVS010000044.1:0-36881 GCF_020194055.1 Bradyrhizobium sp. NBAIM03
AGATGTGTATAAGAGACAGGGGCGGTGCAGCCGCCGGCGGCGGAGCCGCGGGGCGTGCGGGTGCTGCAGGCGGCGCCGCGCCTGGCGGTCCCTTCGGCGGCTGCTTCGGTCTTCCGTCAGGGCCCGCGTCCTGCGGCTGGGCCTGAGCGACGACGAACGGCGCAGCGTCTTGCGCATGCGATGCGGTGTTGGCCAATTGCATCGCGGTCAGAGCCGTCGTCGCAAGCAGCACGAAACGAAGGTTGGTCATGTGGTGAACTTCCCCGGAAGGTTCTTTGTCGAAGTGTCGGGATGAACGGCTAAGCGTTAGGCCGCATTGTGGCGGGCGATGCAACTGCGACCCGATTTATTTCTGCACGCAAATCATCTCACTATGGCAACGTTCATTGCGCATTCAGACGCTGGTGGCAATCGCCTGACATTGCTTCGCTGCTTCACGCGTGATCGCGCGGCGGAATCGCATCCGTCGCAGGATTGGGCGTGAGCGGCCCGTTCGGTCCGCGCGATGGGATCTCCTCAGGCATGCGGCCCGGCAATTCGTCGGGCCGCGGCGGCGAGCCGGGCTCGCGCACCGGCGGCGTGATTTCGGGCTGCGGATTGCCGGGCGGGATTCCGGGCGGCGGCTCAGTCGGCGTACCGGGCGTCGACGGCGGAATCTCGGGCGGTTCAATCGGCATCGGCATCATCGGGATCGTTGTCGGAGAACAACAACGAAGGTGCAGCACCGATGTTCCGCGTCACATCGCTTGGGAGACCGGATTATTCCGGCGTGTGGCAGACCGCTTCGATATTGTGGCCGTCGGGGTCCAGCACGAAGGCGCCGTAATAGTTCGCGTGATAATGCGGGCGGATGCCGGGCGGGCCGTTGTCGCGGCCGCCGGCCGCCATCGCCGTCTTGTAGAACGCATCGACGGTGGCGCGGTCATTGGCGCGGATGGCGACATGCACCGGCTTGTTCATCGCGCCTTCGCCCCCGATCCAGAAATCGGGCTTGCCGTCGGCACCGAAGCCTGCAGCCGCAGCGTGTCCGGTCTGCTCGGCAGTGACCTCCATGATCAGGCTGTAGCCGAGCGGCGCCAGTGCCTTCGCATAGAACGCCTTGGCGCGCTCATAGTCGGAGACGGAGAATCCCAGATGATCGATCATCGCAACCTCCCTTGTTCGTACCCGTCAGCGGGACAAAAACGTATTGCTTCGGGTCTTGCGTGCGATCGTAAAGCCGCGCCCGACCATGTCGGCAATACAATCCTGCTGCCATTCGTTTTGTGACAGATGCTCGATCACCACCGCACGTGGCCAGAGCGATTGCGGCGCGTCGCGGAAGAAGCCGATCAGCACGCGGTCCTCAAAGCCCTCGACGTCGATCTTCAGCGAATCGACTTGGCCGACGCCGGCCTCCTCCAGAATGCGCACCAGGCGCAGCGACGGCACCTTGATGGCCTCGGCACTGGCCGTGCCGGTGACGACGTGGGTGGCGCCGAGATTGCCGCCGCCGCTCTCGATCATCAGCTCGCCGTCGCTGTCGCCCGCGGCGGCCTGCACCAGGCGCACCTGCGGCGTCTTCGATGCGGCGTGGTTGAACGAGAGCCGTCCGAAGGTCAGCGGATGCGGCTCGATCGCCACCACTTGTCCGGATGGCCCGACCTGCCGCGCCATCACCAGCGCAAAGGTGCCGACATTGGCGCCGACATCGACGAACACGCCACCCGCGGGGGTGTGCTGGCGCAGGAAGTCGAGCTCGTCCAGATTGTAGTCGGGATTGAACAGCGCGCCGCGCTCGGTCGCGCTGCCCTGGTGATGGAAGCGGAACGAGGCGCCCTGATATTGGACGTCGACCGGGCCGCTGCGCAGCAGGTTGACCAGCCGCGACATCCACGGCCGGAACGCGCCGCGCTTCAGCCCCGACCGTTGAGCGAGGCGGATGATCGCGGCCTGCGCCGCATTGGGCACGAACGCGCCGAACGGTGCGGACGAAGGGGCATTGTCGGACGTCAAGCAGCAGATCCTCATTGCAGACGGCGCATGCATAGCCGGTTTTACCGGCGACTCCAACGCTCGATCACAGGTGCTGTCCCGGATCTGCGCGCGCTTGGGGCGCGCTTGTCCGGGACGACGGAGAGAGCCTCACGCCGCCTTCTTCGGCGCCTTGCGCTGCCTCAAGAACCGCCCGAGCAGCCTGCGCCTGCCCTTGCGCGGAATCAGGTCGATATCGCTGACGAGCTTGGCGCCGCCCTTGCGTCGCTCCAGCACGATCTTGCGGCTGTGGAAAGCCTCCAGCTCGGCGCGATGCGCGACGCTGACGATGGTCGCCTTCGGCAGCGCCTCGGTGATCATCTGCATCATCTTGTCCTGGCTCTTCTCGTCGAGCGCCGAGGTCGCCTCATCGAGCACGACGATGTCGGGGTTGTGCAGGAGCAGCCGCGCAAAGGCGAGGCGCTGCTTCTCGCCGCCCGACAAGGTCTGGTCCCACGGTGCCTCCTCCTCGATCTTCTCCTTGAGATGATCGAGGCCGACCTTGTGCAGGGCTGCGCCGATCTCGTCCAAAGTCCAGTGGTCGGCCGCGCCGGGATAGGCGACCGCCCGCCGCAAGGAGCCGGAGGGCACATAGGGCCGCTGCGGCAGCATGAACAGCCGGCGATCGGCATGGAAATTCACGCTGCCGCCGCCCCACGGCCACAGCCCGGCGATGGCGCGCACCAGCGTGCTCTTGCCGGTGCCGGATTCGCCGGCGACCAGCAGCCGCTCGCCGGGCTCGATCACCACCTCGGTCTCGCCGACCACGGCCGTGCCGTCGTCGAGCGTGACCGAGAGATCCTTCAGCTCCAGCATGGCCTCGTTGCTGGTTTCGCCGCGCTTGATGCGGCCGAGGCCGTCGCCCTGCTCGGCGCGCTCGAGGCCGTCGAGCGACATCATCAGCGAGGCGATGCGGCGTGCACAGGCGTTCCAGTCGGCGAGCCGCGGATAATTGTCGACCAGCCAGCCGAACGCGCTCTGCACGATGGTGAAGGCGGACGCGGCCTGCATCACCTGGCCCAGCGTCATGCTGCCGTCGAGGAATTTTGGCGCGCAGAGCAGAAGCGGCACGACCGGCGCAACGAGGCTCGATCCTTGCGACACCAGCGTGGTGCGCATGTGCTGGCCGGCAAGGCGCGCCCATTGCCGCAGCACGCTCGTGAAATTGCGATCGATGCCGTCGCGCTCCTCCTCCTCGCCGCCGAGCAGGGCGATGCTCTCGCCGTTCTCGCGCACGCGCGTCAGGGTGTAGCGGAACTCGGCTTCGGCCTGGTTCTTGCCCTCGGAGACCTGCACGAAGCGCCGGCCGATCACCACGATCGATCCGGATGCGATCGCGGCGTACAGCATCGCGGCGATCACGAGGAAGCCGGGTATGGTCACCGACGAACCGCCGAGCGTGACGGTAAGTGCCCCGCCGATGGTCCAGAGCACGACGATGAAGGTCGCGGCCGACAGCAGCGCCGACGTCACGCCGGCGAGGAAGTCGACGGGGGAGTCGGTCGCAATCCGCAAATCCTCCGCGATCCGGTATTCGGGATTCTTGTGGTCGCCGCCGACAAGGTTGAGCTGATAGTACCGCCCGTTCTTGAGCCACCGTGTCAGCACGCTCGCCGTCAGCCAGGCGCGCCAGCGTCGCTGGATGCCCATGCGCGCGAACACCTGCACGACTGCGAGCACGATGCTGCCGATCGCGAGCGGGAAGAACATTGCGGTGAGATGGAAGACGCTCGCCGCATCGCGCTTCTCGATGGCGTCGAAGATCGCGCGATTCCAGACATTGATGCCGTATTGGAAGCCGACGGTCAGCACGATCAGCAGGCCGAGACCAACCGAGAACGGCCAGGCGAGGCGGTCGCCGTTGCGGCCCCAGAAGCCGCGGGCGCTGATCCAGAACCGTGTCAGCAGATAATCCTTGCGGACCTGCTCGGCTGCCTCGGGTGACAATTCGGGGTCGGGTTCGACCAGTTCGGGCGGCGGCGGTGTCACTTCGTCGCCGTTCTCGCCCTGGATGTCGATGATGGGCGGCTTCTTGCCCTTTTCACGCGTCGCGGCCGGCTTGTACATGAGCGGACAACGCCAAGGGAACTCGGCCGGTTCCCACGAGAGTTCCGCGTGCCCCTATTCGGCGGCGCCGTTCCTGACGCGCCGGATCCGCGCCGCCCGATGCAGAACGCGCGACAATTCCTCGATCGTATAAGGCTTTTGCACGAGGTCGCAGCCGCCTGTACCCTCCTGCGACAGGGCCTGGCTGTAGCCGGTGGTCAGCACGACCGGCACGCCGAGGCTGCGCTCGCGGATCGCCTGCGCCAGATCGAGCCCGGTCATGCCGGGCATCACCACGTCCGAGAACACGACATCGAAGCGGTCGGTGTCCACGACGAGCTCGGCGAGCGCGTCGGCCGCGTTGTCGACCAACGTGATGCTGTAGCCGAGCTCGGTGAGCCCGTCGGCGGCGAAATTGGCCAGCTCGATATTGTCCTCGACCACCAGCACCGACATGCCGCTGCCGGCCACCGCCGGCGCCGTGTTGGGAGCCTGGCGCTGCGGCAGCAGGCCCGGCGGCACGCGCGGCAGATAGAGCGAGAAGGTGCTGCCGTGCCCCACCTCGCTCGTCACGGTCACCTCGCCGCCGGATTGTCGGGCGAAGCCGAACACCTGGGACAGACCGAGGCCGGTGCCGCGGCCGACCTGCTTGGTGGTGAAGAACGGCTCGAAGATGCGGCCGAGCCGCGCGGCGGGAATGCCGACGCCGGTGTCGCTGACGGTGACGCGGACGAAGCCGTGGTCTGGGCTGGCCGAAAGCTGCACCAGCGCGTCCGGAACGGTCGTCGTGGCCTCGACCCTGAAAACGATTCGCCCCTGGCCTTGCATGGCATCGCGCGCATTGGTCGCCATGTTGATCAGGGCCGTCTCGAACTGGCTGGCATCGGCATTGACGAGGCACGGTTCCGCCGGCAGTTGCATGACGATCTCGATCGCGGGGCCCAGTAGCGTGGCGAGCATGTCGTGCAGCGACTGCACCCGTGCGCCGACGTCGAACACCTCCGGCTTGAGGGTCTGGCGCCGCGCAAAGGCGAGCAATTGCGAAGTCAGCTTGGCCGCACGCGCCACCGAATCGGCAATGGCCGTGATGTAGCGTTGTCGCCGCTCCTCCGTCAGCTGCGGACGGTTCAAGAGATCGACCGAAGCACGGATCACCGTCAGGAGGTTGTTGAAGTCGTGCGCGACGCCGCCGGTGAGCTGGCCGAGCGCTTCCAGCCGCTGGCTGTGCTTGAGCGCCTCCTCGGCCTCGCGCCGCTTTGCAGCTTCGGCCTGAAGGTGCTGGGTACGCCGCAGAGCGAGCACCAGCAGCAGGAACAGCAGCGCGGTGGCGGGAATGCCGAACACCAGATGCTGGCCGATGGTGGCGAGCCAGCGTGCGCGGATCGCAGAGGTCTCCAATCCGGCACTGACATAGATCGGATATTCGGCGACGCGCCGGTAGGCGATGCGCCGCTCGATACCGTCCGAGGGCCAGGCGACCGTGATGAGGCCGTGCACGGGCTGGGTCGCGATCTTCTGGCCCACCGGTCCGGTCGGATCGAGCCGAAGCTCGTGGTCGAGCCGGGGAAAATGCGCGAGCATTGCGCCGTCGGTGCGCCCCATCGCGAAGAAGTTGCCGGGATCGGTGCCGATCCTGGCATAGAAGCTTTCGAAATATTCCGGCAACACGGAGGCCTGGATCACGCCGATGAAGCGACCGTCGTCGGACTCGCGGCGGCGGCTGACGCCGAAGAATCGGGCGCCCTGATAGGGCGGTCGTGGCGTCAGCGCCGTGCCGATGAACGTGCCGATGCTCTGGTCCACATGGGAATAGAAGTAATCGCGGTCGGCAAAGCTCAGGTCCGGCGGCGGCGAGACGAGGCTGTTGACCAGCGCCTTTCCGTTCGCGTCGAAGATCCATGCCGATTTGAGCTGCGGCAGCGAATCGGTCAGCCGCTTCAGCCGGCGATGCAGCGTCGGCTCGCGCTCGCGGATGATGCCGTCGGGCAGACCGCGCACGACCTCGTTGAGCTCGGCGAGGCTGCGGTCGATGGTCTCGAAGACCTTGAGCGCGTGCTCATGGGCGACATCGACCGTGCGCTCGATCTCGCGGTCGGCGGTATCGTTGGTCGATGTGTAGGAGATCGCGGCGGCGACGACGAACAGCCCAATCGGCAGCGCCAGGGATGCCGCCATCATCCACTGCAACAGCCTCAGCGAGTTGCGTTGCGCCCTCTGCACAGTCGCTCCGTCCCTGACGGGAGCTTAACTGAATCCCGCGCAAGGAAGGAAGCAGCTTGTGCTGGAACCGTTGGTTGCGAGCCGGAAATTTGCGCGTCGAGCGGGTCAGAGAAAAATTCTGCTCGAATTAACGGCAAATGCAGAACACCCCGGCCGGTTTAGCCGGGGCGGAAGGGGGACTTCGCCTCAGATCTGGCGTTCGACCATCTTGAGCTTGAGCTCGGCGATGGCTTCGGCCGGGTTGAGGCCCTTCGGGCAGGCCTTGGCGCAGTTCATGATGGTGTGGCAGCGATAGAGCCGGAACGGGTCCTCGAGATTGTCGAGCCGCTCGCCGGTGGCCTCGTCGCGCGAATCCGAGACCCAGCGGTTGGCCTGGAGCAGCGCGGCGGGGCCGAGATAGCGCTCGCTGTTCCACCAATAGCTCGGGCAGGAGGTCGAGCAGCAGGCGCAGAGGATGCACTCGTAGAGGCCGTCGAGCTTCTCGCGGTCCTCGTGGCTCTGGCGCCATTCCTTCTGCGGCGTCGGCGAGGTCGTCTTCAGCCAGGGCTCGACCGAGGCGTATTGCGCGTAGAAATTGGTGAGGTCGGGGACGAGGTCCTTCACCACCGGCTGATGCGGCAGCGGGTTGATCTTCACCGCGCCGTCCTTCACGTCGTGCATGGACTTGGTGCAGGCCAGCGTGTTCTGGCCGTCGATGTTCATCGCGCAGGAGCCGCAGACGCCTTCACGGCAGGAGCGGCGGAAGGTCAGCGACGGGTCGATGTGGTTCTTGATCCAGATCAGGCCGTCCAGCACCATCGGGCCGCAATCATTGGTGTCGATGTAATAGGTATCGACGCTTGGATTCTTGCCGTCGTCCGGATTCCAGCGATAGACCTTGAACTCGCGGAGCTCGGTCGCGCCCGGGGGCTTCGGCCAGGTCTTGCCGCCAGTGATCTTGGAGTTCTTCGGAAGTGCGAATTCAACCATTCGATTAAGGCCTTCGCTGTTCGATCAATACACGCGCGACGTTTAGTAAACGCGAGCTTTGGGCGGGATGTACTGCACGTCGTTGGTCATGGTGTAGTTGTGAACCGGGCGATACTCGATCCTGACCTTGCCGGCATCGTCCAGCCAGGCCAGCGTGTGCTTCATCCAGTTCTTGTCGTCGCGCTCGGAGAAGTCCTCGCGGGCATGGGCGCCGCGGCTCTCGGTGCGGTTGGCGGCCGAGTTCATCGTCACCACCGCCTGCGAGATCAGATTGTCGAACTCCAGCGTCTCGACGAGGTCCGAATTCCAGACCAGCGAGCGGTCGGAGACGGCGATGTCGGTGATGCCGCTGTGGACCTTCGCGATCAGGTTCTGGCCTTCGCTCAGCACTTCGCCGGTGCGGAACACGGCGCAATTGTTCTGCATCACGTGCTGCATGCCTTCGCGCAGCTTCGCGGTCGGCGTGCCGCCTGAGGCGTAGCGGTAATGGTCGAGGCGACCGAGCGCCATCTCGGCCGAGTTCGTCGGCAGCTCGGGCTGCTTGGCGTTGGGTGTGAGCTTTTCGGCCAGGCGCAACGCGGCGGCGCGGCCGAACACGACGAGGTCGATCAGCGAGTTGGAGCCGAGGCGGTTGGCGCCGTGCACGGAGACGCAGGCCGCTTCGCCGATCGCCATCAGGCCGGGGATCACCGCGTTGTCGTCGCCGTCCTTCTTGGTCAGCACCTCGCCGTGATAGTTCGTGGGGATGCCGCCCATGTTGTAATGCACGGTCGGCACGATCGGGATCGGCTCGCGCGTCACGTCGACATTGGCGAAGATCTTGGCCGATTCCGAGATGCCCGGCAGGCGTTCGGCGAGCACAGCGGGATCGAGATGGTCGAGATGCAGGAAGATGTGGTCCTTCTTCTTGCCGACGCCGCGTCCCTCGCGGATCTCGATGGTCATCGCGCGCGAGACCACGTCGCGCGAAGCGAGGTCCTTTGCCGACGGCGCATAGCGCTCCATGAACCGCTCGCCTTCGGCGTTGACGAGATAGCCGCCTTCGCCGCGCGCACCCTCGGTGACGAGACAGCCCGAGCCGTAGATGCCGGTCGGATGGAACTGCACGAACTCCATGTCCTGCATCGGCAGGCCGGCGCGCAGCACCATGCCGCCGCCATCGCCGGTGCAGGTGTGCGCCGAGGTGCAGGAGGCATAGGCGCGGCCATAGCCGCCGGTCGCCAGGATCGTGGTCTGGGCGCGGAAACGGTGCAGCGTGCCGTCGTCGAGCTTGAGCGCGATGACGCCGCGGCAGGTGCCCTGGTCGTCCATGATCAGGTCGATGGCGAAGAACTCGATGAAGAACTCGGCCGCGTGGCGCAGCGACTGGCCGTACATCGTGTGCAGCATGGCGTGGCCGGTGCGGTCGGCGGCGGCGCAGGTGCGCTGCGCCTGGGCCTTGCCGAACTCGGTGGTCATGCCGCCGAACGGACGCTGGTAGATCTTGCCGTCCTCGGTGCGCGAGAACGGCACGCCCCAATGCTCGAGCTCGTAGACCGCGTCGGGCGCGTTGCGCACCATGTATTCGATCGCGTCCTGGTCCCCGAGCCAGTCCGACCCCTTCACGGTGTCGTACATGTGCCAGCGCCAGTCGTCCTTGTGCATGTTGCCGAGCGAAGCGGAGATGCCGCCCTGCGCCGCGACCGTGTGCGAACGGGTCGGAAACACCTTGGTGATGCAGGCGGTGCGGAGGCCGGCCTCGCTGCAGCCGACGACGGCGCGCAGGCCGGCACCGCCGGCGCCGACCACGACGACGTCGTAGGTGTGGTCTTCGATCGGATAGGCTTTTCCGTTGGTGGCGGGAGCGCCGTTGCCCTTGCCATTGGTCTCAGCGGCCATGGGTTACACTCCGGAAGAAAGCTTCAGGATCGCGTAGGTCGAGGCGAGCGCCACGGCGACCGAGAAGAAATTGTTGAGCATGATCGCGGTGAGCTTGAGCTTCTCGTTATGGACGTAGTCCTCGATCACCACCTGCATGCCGATCTTCATGTGCCAGGCGCTGGCGAAGATGAAGAGGAGCAGGATCACCGCAACGGGAATGGAGCTCAGGGTCTGCGCCGCGTAGACCTGGTTGCGGCCGAGCAGCATCATGATGATGACCAGCGCCGGGATCATCAGCAGCGTCATGGCGACGCCGGTGATGCGCTGGCGCCAGAAATCGGACGTGCCGGAATGCGCGGCGCCGAGATTGCGGACGCGCCCGAGCGGGGTGCGCATCGAGGGACGCTTCGGAGAGCCGTGGGACTCGTCAAAGCTCATCGGCCGCCTCCGTTCGCATAAGCGATGATCCAGATCAGCACCGTCAGTGCGATGCCGCCGACCAGGGCGCCCCAGGTCAGCGCTTCGCGCTCGTTGGCCTTGAAGCCGTAGCCGAGATCCCAGACGAAATGCCGGATGCCGCTGAGCATGTGGTGCATCAGGGCCCAGGTGTAGCCGAACACAATCAGCCGGCCGATGATGCTGCTGGAGAAAGCCTGGACATGGGCATAGGCGGCCGGGCCGGAGGCCGCCGCAACCAGCCACCAGACCAGCAGCAGGGTTCCGACGTAAAGGGCGATACCGGTGGCGCGGTGCACGATGGATAGAGCCATCGTCAGCGTCCAGCGATAGGTTTGGATGTGCGGCGAAAGCGGTCGTTCGATCCGTGCGGTCATGGGCGGCTTTTGATGTTTGTTGCGGCCCAGCATGGGGCGCGCGGGGATCGCGAAAGGTGGGCTCTATTTACGGAGTCGATCTGGCCTGCGCAATCACCAAATCGACATAAACCGAACTGTGGTTCAGCTCTATGGCCTTGATGAACCAAGGCCAATCAGGGTCTTGGTATACCAGCCTATCGGTCCGCCAACGAGTATAGGAATCTAAATTCATTCTTTGGCGCGAGCGTACGGCGCATTGAAATCGCTATTGGAACGCCTCTAAGCCGCCTCGAGCCCGTGCGGCCGCAACGTGCGAGGGACGATGCCGAGGGAACCGTCCCGGCTGCGACCCCAGCGCGACGCTCGGCACCCGCACCGGTTCCCCCACTGCGGGCGGATATGCGCACCCTGCATTCCACCCCAGCCGGACCGTGCGACGTGTCAGGTGCTATCTGTTGGTCTCGGCAGCCGGCTTGCTTCGTCGCAAGAGCTCCTCGCAATGACGCCGACAGAGCGGAGCTCTCTCACTTCTTCGCGTAAATATCCTTGTACGTTTCGCGCAGCACGTTCTTCTGCACCTTGCCCATCGTATTGCGCGGTAGCTCGTCGACCACGAAGACCCGCTTCGGCATCTTGAATTTCGCGAGGCGCCCGTCGAGGCCCTTCAGCACGGCCGCTTCATCGATGCTCGCGCCGGGCTGGCGCACCAGCACCGCGGTGACGCCCTCGCCGAAATCGGTGTGCGGCACGCCGATCACGGCCGACTCCACCACGCCAGGCATGGCGTCGATCTCGCTCTCGATCTCCTTCGGGTAGACGTTGAAGCCGCCGGAGATCACGAGATCCTTGCCGCGTCCGAGGATGTGCACGTAACCCTTGGCGTCGATCTTGCCGAGATCGCCGGTGATGAAGAAGCCGTCGGGCCGGAATTCGGCCTTGGTCTTCTCCGGCATGCGCCAATAGCCCTTGAAGACGTTCGGCCCCTTCACCTCGATCATGCCGATTTCGTCGCGCGCCAGCTCTTTCCCTGTCTCGGGATCGGTCACGCGCACGGAGACGCCCGGCAGCGGAAAGCCGACCGCTCCGGGCACGCGCTCGCCGTCATACGGGTTCGACGTGTTCATGTTGGTCTCGGTCATGCCGTAGCGCTCGAGCACGGCATGACCCGTGCGCGCCGACCATTCGCGATGGGTGTCGGCGAGCAGCGGCGCCGAACCCGAGATGAACAGACGCATGTGCTTCGTCGTCTCGTGCGACAGCGCAGGGTTCTGCAGCAGGCGGGTGTAGAAGGTCGGCACGCCCATCAACACCGTGGCGCGCGCCATCAGCTTGATGATCAGGTCCGGATCGAGCTTCGGCAGGAAGATCATCGACGCCCGGGCGAACAGCGTCACGTTGGTCGCCACGAACAGGCCGTGGGTGTGGTAGATCGGCAGCGCGTGGATCAGGACGTCCTTGTCGGTGAAGCGCCAATAGTCGACGAGCGAGAGCGAGTTAGACGCGAGATTGTCATGCGTCAGCATCGCGCCCTTGGAGCGGCCGGTGGTGCCCGAGGTGTAGAGGATCGCGGCAAGATCGTCGCTTTCACGCGGCACCGTCGTGAATTCGCGGCTCGCTTTGTCGGCGGCCTCCGTCAGCGAGCCCTTGCCGTCAGCCCCGAGCGTCTCGACCTTCGCCCTCACCTTGCCTGCGATCGGCGCGAGCCCCTCCGCCTTGGCAGGATCGCAGACCACCAGCGACGGCTCGGCATCGCCGATGAAGTAGTCGAGCTCGTTCAGCGTATAGGCCGTGTTCAGCGGCAGATAGACCGCGCCGGCGCGCACCGTGCCGAGATACAGCACGATATTGGCGACCGACTTCTCCACCTGTACCGCGACGCGGTCGCCCGGCTTCACGCCGCGCGCGACCAGCACGTTCGCCATTTGGCCCGCGCGCGCGATCAGATCGCCATAGCTGATATGCGCGCCGTCATGCGTCTCGATCGCGAGCCGCTTCGGATCGGCGAGGCCATCGAACAGGCGGGAAAACAAATTGGCGTTGGCAGCTTGGTTCATGCAACATTCCTCACCGGCATAGGCCGGTCAAAACCGAGGGCTGGATTAGCAAAAACCGCCCCGATCAAGCAACGGAGACAGTTTGCATGTCAAAAAGTGGGAAACGCGTCGCCTGGGTCACGGGCGGTGGCAGCGGGATCGGGGAGGCCGGCGCGGAGGCGTTAGCTGCCGACGGCTGGACGGTGGTGGTGTCGGGACGCCGCAAGGATGCGCTGGATGCCGTGGTCGCGAAGATCACGAAAGCGGGCGGCGCGGCCGAGGCGATCGCGCTGGACGTGTCCAAGGCCGCCGAGGCGCAGAAGGCGGCGGATGATATCGTCGCCCGGCACGGCCGCATCGATCTGCTGGTGAACAACGCCGGCATCAATGTTCCCAAGCGCAGCTGGAAGGACATGGAGCTGGAGGGCTGGGACAGACTGGTCCAGGTCAATCTCAACGGCGTGCTCTATTGCATGCGCGCCGTGCTGCCGACGATGCGCAAGCAGCAGGACGGTTCCATCATCAACGTCTCGTCCTGGGCCGGCCGTCACGTCTCGAAGATGCCGGGCCCGGCCTACACCACCACCAAGCACGCGGTGCTGGCGCTGACCCATTCCTTCAACATGGACGAATGCGTCAACGGCCTGCGCGCCTGCTGCCTGATGCCGGGCGAGGTGGCGACGCCGATCCTGAAGCTGCGACCGGTGGTGCCGAGCGAAGCCGAGCAGGCGAAGATGCTGCAGCCCGAAGATCTCGGCCGTACCATCGCCTTCATCGCGAGCATGCCGGCGCGGGTCTGCATCAACGAAGTGCTGATCAGCCCGACGCATAATCGCGGGTTCATTCAGACGCCGAACAACAGGGATTGAGGCGAGGACACTGCCTCAACGGGTACGCCGTCGCAGGATGGGCAAAGGCGCGAAGCGCCGTGCCCACCATCTCTCTCCGCATTTGCATTTGGTGGGCACGCTTCGCTTTGCCCACCCTACTGCTTCGCTACGCTTGTCCGGGTGCTCTCGTTCGCACACGAACATCCCCGCCGATAGTTTCACCCATCACAAAGAATTTTTCCCCGAAACCGCACCTGAAACCCTCCCGTAGTTCGGTCCAACGACGGCACTGCTGCATCACCCTTAACTGTCGCAGGCGCCGTTGTTGCTCAACTCAACGCCGGCCAACGCCGGTCTCAATTCAATCGGGAGACTCTCTCATGTCGAAGCGCATTGCCTATCTCGCTGCCGCCGCCTTCAGCGCCCTGGCCCTCACCGCGACCATCGTCGCGCCCGCCAGTGCCGAGGAAAAGACCGTCATGGTCGGCGGCGCCGCGATGTACCCGTCCAAGAACATCGTCCAGAACGCGGTCAACTCCAAGGATCACACCACACTGGTGGCGGCGGTGAAGGCGGCCGGCCTGGTCCCGACGCTCGAAGGCAAGGGCCCGTTCACGGTGTTCGCGCCGACCAACGCCGCCTTCGGCAAGCTGCCGGCCGGCACCGTCGACAACCTGGTCAAGCCCGAGAACAAGGCAACGCTGACCAAGATCCTCACCTACCATGTCGTGCCCGGTAAGCTCGCGGCTTCCGACCTCACCGACGGCAAGAAGCTGAAGACCGCCGAAGGCGAGGAGCTGACGGTGAAGAAAATGGACGGCAAGGTCTGGATCGTCGACGCCAAGGGCGGCACCTCGATGGTGACGATCACCAACGTCAACCAGTCGAACGGCGTGATCCATGTGGTCGATACCGTGCTGATGCCGGCGACGTAACACCGCGCGATCCTGTTTCATCCCCGAACAGGACGTCCTCAGACCGCGAGCCGGGGATACCCGGCTCGCTCTTTTGTGACCACAATAGCCTCACGACATCGATTCGATGGCGAACGGGATGTAACGAAAGCCGAAACACCGGCGTATAATCGCTGTCACACGACCTCAGGATGGAACCCGCCATGGCGAGCCTCACAGTCACCGACGAGCAGGTCACGGCCACCAAGTCCAAAGTGATCCAGCCGGCCTGGGTGCGGGTCATGCATTGGATCAACGCGCTCGCCATGATCCTGATGATCCTGTCGGGCTGGCAGATCTACAACGCCTCGCCGCTGTTCGACTTCCGCTTTCCGCGCGAGTACACGCTGGGCGGCTGGCTCGGCGGCGGCCTGCTCTGGCATTTTGCGGCGATGTGGCTGCTGATGATCAACGGCCTCGCCTATCTCGTCACCGGCATCGCTACCGGCCGCTTCCGCAAGAAGCTGCTGCCGATCACGGCATCAGGCGTGCTCCACGACGTCAGGGCGGCGCTGACCTTCAAGCTCGGCCATGACGATCTCACCGTCTACAATTACGTGCAGCGGCTGCTCTATGCCGGCATCATCGTGGTCGGCGTGCTGATCGTGCTGTCGGGCCTTGCGATTTGGAAGCCCGTTCAGCTTTATTATCTCGTGATGCTGTTCGGCGATTATCCGGCCGCGCGCTATGTCCACTTCTTCTGCATGGCCGCGATCTGCGCGTTTCTGGTCGTCCACGTCTTGCTTGCGCTGCTCGTGCCGAAGAGTCTGCGCGCGATGATCATCGGTCGCTGAGGAGGAGAATATGGCGAAGCGCCCGTTCCTGATTCCCGGCGTCGACAAGCGGCTCCTGATCAAGGATTCCCTCAAGACGATGCCAGACGTCACCCGCCGCCGCTTCATTGCGGGCGGCGCCAGCCTGGGCGCACTGACGCTGCTCACCGGCTGCGACGTGATCGACTCGTCCTCGGCCGAGACCATGCTGGCGAAGGTCTCGAAGTTCAACGACGCGGTGCAGGCCTGGATGTTCAATCCCGACGCGCTGGCGCCGACCTTCCCCGAAAGCGCGATCACCAAGCCCTTCCCGTTCAACGCCTATTACGATCTCGACGACGCGCCCGATATCTCGGCCGCGGATTGGAAGCTCGAGGTGCGCGGCCTCGTCGACAACAAAAAGTCCTGGACGCTGGACGAGCTCTACAAGCTGCCCCAGGTCACGCAGATCACGCGCCATATCTGCGTCGAGGGCTGGAGCGCGATCGGCAGCTGGACCGGCACGCCCTTGCGCGATTTCCTCAAGCTGATCGGCGCCGACACGCGCGCGAATTATGTCTGGTTCCAGTGCGCCGACAAGGACGGCTACAATTCACCGCTCGACATGCGCAGCGCGCTGCATCCGCAGACCCAGATGACGTTCAAATACGCAAACGAGATCCTGCCGCGCGCTTACGGCTTCCCGATGAAGATCCGCGTGCCGACCAAGCTCGGCTTCAAGAACCCGAAATACGTGGTGTCGATGGAAGTCACCAACGATTACAAGGGCGGCTATTGGGAAGACCAGGGGTATAATTCGTTCAGCGGGAGCTAGCTCCGCTGTCGTAGGGTGGATTAGCCGAGCGGCTGCGCGAAGCGCAGTCGGTGGGCGTAATCCACCATACTTCCGCAGTTGCCGAGCGAAGTTGGTGGATTACGCTTCGCTAATCCACCCTACGGCACCGATTGCTTGGCCGGCCCCACCTTCCGCTGGCACAACGCCGCCACCGCGCCCAGCGCCAATAGCGCCGCCGACACATTCAGCGCGTAACTCAGGCTCCCCAGCGCATCGGTGATCGCGCCGACCACGATCGGCCCGAGCGTCTGGCCGACGCCGAACGAGATCGTCATCGCCGCGATCGCGGTCGGCCACACCTCTGGCGGATAGTTGAAGCGCACGAAGGCGGTGGTCGAGCCGACCACGGCGAAAAAGGCGACGCCGAACACGATCGCGGAGACTGCGAGCCAGGCCGGCGAATGCCCGAGCATCGGCAGCGCTGCGCCAGCTGCGTTGGTGCCGAGGATGATGGCGGTGGCGAGCCCGCCGCGGTCGAGCGCCAGCACGCCGCGCCAGGCCCAGGGCGTCACGAACGCGCTCAGACCGATCAACCCCCAGAACGCCGCCTGCGCCGCGGCCTCGCCGCCGCCGTCGCGCACATAGGCGATCATGAAGGTCATGTAGGCGATGTAGCCGGCGCCGAACAGGAAATAGCCGGCCAGATAAATCAGCACCGGCAGGATCGCGAACGAGGCATTACCGCCTTCGGAGAAGCGCGCGCCGCTCTCGATGCGGATCAGGAACAGCGGGATCGTCATCGCGACCGACAGCAGCGTCAGCGCCCACCACACGATCCACCACGAGCCCGGCCCGAAATATTGCAGCGTGAACGGGGCGATCAGCCCCGAGGACAGAATGCCGATGCCGGGTCCGGCATAGAACAGGCTGAGCAGAAAGTTGGCCCGTTCGGGCCGCGACTGGGCGATGGTGGCGGCGAGCGCGCCGCCGGCGACGAAGCCGGCCGCCGCGCCCAGGCCCAGCACCAGGCGCGCCAGGCTCAGCGCGACGAAATCCCCCGTCAGAGCGCAGGTGGCGAGCGCTGCGACGCAGGCAATTGTTCCGCCGCGGATCGCGGCGGCCCAGCCGACGCGCCGGATCAGGCGGGACGCCACCAGCGCGCCCACGAGATAGCCGACGGCGTTGATCGTGTTCATGAAACCGGCCGCCGAGTAGGACCAGCCGAGGTCCTCCCGCATGTCCGGCAGCACCAGAGCATAGGCAAAGCGGCCGATGCCGAGCCCGACGGTGGCTGCCAGCGACAGGGTCAGGATCAGCCGCGCGGGGTGTGCGTCGGGCAGGGGGCGATCAGGTGCGTGCAAGGGGTACTCCGGCCTAGCCAGTGTGGCAGGCCCCGCCGGCCTTGCACAGCCGCGGCGCGGCAATGGTGTCTTGCCAAGCGCGCAACGCCGCTCTAGCACTCCGGCGCCGTCATTCCGGGGCGCGCGAAGCGCGAGCCCGGAATCCATAACCCCGGCTGGTGGCTATGGATTCCGGGCCCGCGCTAAGAGGCGCGTCCCGGAATGACGAGAGAGGATCGAAAAGGACACGACCATGGCGACCCACAAACTGCTGCTGCTTCCCGGCGACGGTATCGGCCCCGAGGTGATGGGCGAGGTGAAGCGGCTGATCGACTGGCTCAATTCGGCCGGGATCGCGAAGTTCGAGACCGACACCGGCCTCGTCGGCGGCTCCGCCTATGACGCGCACAGGGTGTCGATCTCCGAAGGCGACATGGCCAAGGCCAAGGACGCCGACGCCGTGATCTTCGGCGCGGTCGGCGGTCCGAAGTGGGATGCCGTGCCTTACGAGGTGCGCCCGGAAGCCGGCCTCTTGCGCCTGCGCAAGGATCTCGCGCTGTTCGCCAACCTCCGTCCCGCCGTGTGCTATCCGGCGCTGGCGGATGCTTCCAGCCTGAAGCGCGAGGCGGTCGAGGGCCTCGACATCGTCATCGTGCGTGAGCTCACCGGCGGCGTCTATTTCGGCGAGCCGAAGACCATCACCGATCTCGGCAACGGCCAGAAGCGCGCCATCGATACCCAGGTCTACGATACCTATGAGATCGAGCGCATCGGCCGCGTCGCCTTCGAGCTTGCCCGGAAGCGCAAGAACAAGGTGACGTCGATGGAGAAGCGCAACGTCATGAAATCGGGCGTGCTCTGGAACGAGGTCATGACTCAGGTCCACAAGCGCGAATACCCCGATGTCACGCTCGAGCATCAGCTCGCCGATTCCGGCGGCATGATGCTGGTGAAATGGCCGAAGCAGTTCGACGTCATCGTGACGGACAATCTGTTCGGCGACATGCTCTCCGACATCGCGGCGATGCTCACCGGCTCGCTCGGCATGCTGCCCTCGGCCTCGCTCGGCGAGGTCGACGTCAAGACCAAGAAGCGCAAGGCGCTGTACGAGCCCGTGCACGGCTCGGCCCCCGATATCGCCGGCAAGGGCCTCGCCAATCCCATCGCGATGATCTCGTCCTTCGGCATGGCGTTGCGCTATTCTTTCGACATGGGCGATCTCGCCGACAAGGTCGACCAGGCCATCGCTGCCGTGCTGGCCAGCGGCCTGCGCACCGCCGACATCAAGTCGGAAGGCACCACGGCCGCTTCCACCACGCAGATGGGCGAAGCGATCCTGAAGGAATTGCAGAAGCTGCACGCGTAAGGCGGGAAGAATCGTAGCCTAGATGGAGCGAAGCGAAATCCGGGTTCTCACCCCGTGGACAGACCTTCCCGGATTGCGCTTCGCTCCATCCGGGCTACGGCCTCATTGGAAACCGCCTCATGGATACACCCCGCCCCAAGATCGCGGAAACCGTCATCCATGAGACGGTGCGCCTGCGCGAGGCGCAGGTCGGGCGGCGTTGCGAGGTGCTTGCGGGCACGCGCATCGAATATGCTTCGCTCGGCGACTACTCCTATCTCGGCGAGAATTGCGACGTCGCCGACGCCGTGATCGGCAAGTTCACGGCGATCGCCAACTCGGTGCGGATCGGTGCGCCAAACCACCCGATGGGCCGTCCCTCGCAGCACCGCTTCACCTACGTCCCCGAATATTACGAGGCGGGCGCGACGCGCGACCGCGACTTCTTCGCAGGTAGGCGCGGCGACCGGGTGATCGTCGGCAACGACGTCTGGGATCGGCCACGCCGCCATCCTGCTGCCGGGCGTGAGCGTCGGCGATGGCGCAGTGATCGCCGCAGGCGCCGTCGTTAGCCGCGATGTCGAGCCGTACACCATCGTCGGTGGCGTTCCCGCCCGTCCCATCCGCAAGCGCTTTGACGATACCGTTTCCGCAAGCCTGCGCCGCATCGCCTGGTGGGATTGGCCGGATGCGCTGATCTTCGAACGCCTCAGTGATTTCCGCTCCGAGGCCATCGAAGAATTTTGCCGGCGCTACGATCCGGCAGCCAATGCGTAAGACGGACGCATCTCGCGAAAAACAAAAATGGCCGGGCGTGAGCACCGGCCATTTTGATTCGGTCGTGACGCCCGCCTCAGTACAGCGGGAAGTTCTGCGGATAGCCGCCGACATCCTGCGGCGGGGAGAGCGGCTGGCGGTCGATCGGCCGGTTGAGGTTCTCGCGGGCGAAGGACGGATAGCCCACGGCCGGGGGGAAGGCGTAGTCGGTGAACTTGCGGTCGCCCGGATTGACCTCGGTGCCGCCATCGAGCCAGGAGCGCTTGCTCACATAGAGGCGGGTGCGGCCCTGTTGATAGACCGTGTTGGGGCCGCTCGGGCCGTAATAGGGCCGGCCGCGGTCGTCATAGCGCTGCTTGGTCCTGGTGTCGGCGGAAGCCGGGGTCGCGAACGCAACGGCCATTGCGGCGCCCGCCGCAAGCAATGTCGCCAGTTTGTTCGCGGCAGAAAATTTCAAGCTCATCACGTCCCCTTCAGGCGGCAGGCCGCCAGTCGATTTCACCCCATACTAGCCCGGCCGGGGCGGACGCAACTAGGTCAATTGGGTCACACCAGCTCGGAATAATCGTGCGCGCCGGCAAAAGCTGCATGCAAACCAGCTACTTGAGCTTGATGCAGAATCCTTGATGCAAGTCAAAGCGCTCCGCGCAATTGCGCGTTCGCTGCGCCCAGCAGCCAGTCCGGCGAGCCCTGAGGGTCACAGCCGCGGCGCCTGAGCTCGGCATGGGCGAACAATTCCGCCAGCCTCGGCTCGTTGCCCGAGGCCAGCAGCGTCAGCCGGTTCAGCGTGCAGGCGATCGCCGCGCGGCGGGCGGGCAAGCTGTCGCCCTGGCAGGAGAAGCCGGAGATCTGCAAGGCGGGCTCCTCGTAGCGCTTGAGATAGCCGAGGCAGGCCCGCGTCCCCTCTGTCGCGCCGACCGGCCGGAACAGGGCGACGGGGCCGAATTTGCTGTCAATCAGGCCGGCCTGCTCGAGCGGGGCATCTGCACCCAAACCCATCCGGGCGGCCAAACCCGCGGCCGCCGGCCGTGTCACGTCGAATTCGGCGCCTTGGCGGTAGATTTCGAGTTCGGCCACCGGCTTGTCCGCCATATCGGTCCAGCGCAGCACGTCCCTGCGGCCGCCCTCGGAATGCCTAAAGATGACGTAAGAGGCTGTTTTTTCTGATGAATCGATCCGGCTGACGGCGAAGGCCGGATGCGAGCGGTCGGCGATGCTCCAGCCCGGTCTGTCCGCCGGACCATCGCCACGCAGGTCAGGCAGCTGTCCCAGGCCTGCGAGGGCGAGGATGGCAAACAGGGCGAGCGCCCCCACATAGGCGACCAGATGCGCCAGCGTGCCAACGACCTCGTCGGCCAAGGCCAAGAGCGTCAGCTGGATCTGGGTAGGGCTAACGGCCGTGCTGGCCTCAGGCGACTGCATCCACGTCCCTAAGGCATGGTCTTAACGTTGTCTTGAGTCCGGTTCTCGCATAGAAGCGCTGCTCTTCCTGTTTAAGCGTCAGCTTCGGGAACGGGCTTTTTCATCGGAGAGTGAACGATGGGTTACAAAGTCGCAGTCGTCGGCGCGACCGGCAATGTCGGTCGGGAAATGCTCAACATCCTGGATGAGCGCAAATTCCCCGCGGACGAGGTCGTGGCCCTGGCGTCGCGCCGCAGCGTCGGTGTCGAAGTCTCCTATGGCGACCGCACCCTGAAGGTCAAAGCGCTCGAGCATTACGACTTCTCCGACGTCGACATCTGCCTGATGTCGGCGGGTGGGTCGGTGTCGAAGGAATGGTCGCCGAAGATCGGCGCCGCCGGCGCTGTGGTGATCGACAATTCCTCGGCTTGGCGCATGGATCCGGACGTGCCGCTGATCGTGCCCGAGGTGAATGCGGCCGCGACCGAAGGCTTCAAGAAGAAGAACATCATCGCCAACCCGAACTGCTCGACCGCACAGCTCGTGGTGGCGCTCAAGCCGCTGCACGAGAAGGCGACGATCAAGCGCGTCGTGGTCTCGACCTATCAGTCGGTGTCGGGCGCCGGCAAGGACGCAATGGACGAATTGTTCTCGCAGACCAAGGCCGTCTACACCAACGACGAGCTGGTCGCGAAGAAATTCCCCAAGCGCATCGCCTTCAACGTCATCCCCCACATCGACGTCTTCATGGAGGACGGCTACACCAAGGAAGAGTGGAAGATGATGGCGGAGACCAAGAAGATCCTGGATCCCAAGATCAAGCTGTCCGCCACCTGCGTGCGCGTGCCTGTGTTCGTCGGCCATTCCGAGGCCGTCAACATCGAGTTCGAGAATCCGATCACCGCCGATGAAGCGCGCAACATCCTGCGCGTGGCGCCCGGCTGTCTCGTCATCGACAAGCAGGAGCCCGGCGGCTACGCCACGCCCTATGAAGCGGCCGGCGAGGACGCGACTTACATCAGCCGCATCCGCGAGGACGCGACCGTGGAGAACGGTCTCGTGCTCTGGTGCGTGTCGGACAATCTGCGTAAAGGCGCCGCCCTCAACGCGATTCAGATCGCGGAAGTGCTGATCAACCGCAAGCTGATAACCGCCAAGCAGAAGGCGGCGTAAGGGGCTTACATCGGCCGGACTTCGACCACGTCAGGCACGAAGTGCTTGAGCAGGTTCTGGATGCCGTGCTGGAGCGTCGCCGTCGATGACGGGCAGCCGGAGCAGGCGCCCTTCATGTTGAGATAGACGATACCGTCCTTGAAGCCGCGGAAGGTGATGTCGCCGCCGTCATTGGCGACGGCCGGCCGCACCCGGGTCTCGATCAGGTCCTTGATCATGTCGACGGTCTCGGCGTCGGCCTCGTCGAAGAACTCGTCCTCGTCGTCGAGATCGGCCTCGCTTGTGGCCGTGCCGTCGGCCAGCAGCGGCGCGCCCGACATGTAGTGCTCCATGATGGCACCTAGGATCGCGGGCTTGAGCTGCTGCCATTCACCGCTCGCCTTCGTCACGGTGATGAAGTCCGATCCGTAGAACACGCCGGTGACGCCGGGCACCTCGAACAGCTTCTCAGCGAGCGGGGAGCGCGCCGCCGATTCGCGGCTCGAAAATTCCATCGGGCTGCCGTCGACCACGACGCGGCCGGGAATGAACTTCAGCGTGGCGGGATTGGGGGTGGCTTCGGTTTGAATGAACATGGTTTTCTCCAGACGTCGCCGGTTCAAGGCCGGCGCGTGCTCTATCCCCTAGCAGATGGCGACGGCTAACGCACGGTCAAGGGGAGGCGGGATATTAGCTCATAAAAATCAGTGGGTTGGCCTTGCCCTCCCCTGGAGGGGTCCGGGACGAGCGTAGCTCGCCCGTGGTCGATCGCGCGCAGCGCGAGCGGGGTGGGGTGATCTCTCCACTCGGGCAGTGTCGGATGTGGAGAGACCGTCACCCCACCCCGTCTCATGCCTCGCTTCGCTCAACATGAGCCGACCCTCCCCTCCAGGGGAGGGTAAGATGCATCGTCGCTAGGACAGCGAATCCACGCTCTCATCGCTCAGGGCACCCGAGATGATCGTCACCGGCACCGGGAACGTGCCGAGCGCATGCGCGAGCAGCGAGACCAATGGCCCCGGGCCCTCCGCGCCGGGATTTGCGGCGAGCACCAGCATGGCGATATCAGGATCCTCGTCGATCACTGCGAGCAGCTGTTCCATCGCGCTGCCTTCGCGAATGACGCGCTCCGGCGTGATGGCGGCGATGCCGTTGGCGCGCCCGGCGGCGCGGTCGAGCGCGGCTTCGGCGGCTTCCTGTGCCTCGGCGCGCATGATGTCGGCGACCCCCAGCCATTCCTGGCTCTGCTGCTCAGGCTCGATGATGCGCAGCATCACCACGCCGCCGCCGGCGCGAATCGCCCAGCGGCTGGCGTAATAGACGGCGCGATCCCATTCGGCGCTGTCGTCGACGATGACGAGGCATTTGGGCTTGTGACCCGGCTCGTAGCAAAGTCGCTTGCTGGTCATGCATGTCCCGGATTGTGCACGGGGAGCATGCTGCCACACTCCCGCGATGTTTGGGAGGGGCGAAGCGGCCGGCGCCGTGGCGCCAGCCGGTATCGCGAAGCGCGCCCTAGCGCCGGCGAATGAAGCCGACGATGTCCTTGGAGAGCTTCATGGTCTCGTCGGCGATCGCGCGCGCCCGGTCGGATCCGTCGTTCAGGATCGCCTCGATGTGGCCAGGGTCGGCGACGAGGCGCTTCATCTCGCCGGCGATCGGCGCGAGCTTGGTCACGCACAGCTCCGCCAGCGCGTTCTTGAAGCTGGAGAACTGGCCGCCGCCGAACTCGCGCAGCACGTCCGCCTTGGAGCGGCCGGACAGCGCGGCGAAGATGCCGACGAGATTGTCGGCCTCGGGCCGCGCTTCCAGGCCCTTCTCTTCCGTCGGCAGCGGCTCCGGATCGGTCTTCGCCTTGCGGATCTTCTGCGCGATGGTGTCGGCATCGTCGGTGAGGTTGATGCGCGAATTGTCGGAGGCGTCCGACTTCGACATCTTCTTGGTGCCGTCGCGCAGGCTCATCACGCGCGTTGCCGGACCCGTAATCAAGGGTTCCGGCAGCGGGAAGAACAGCCCGTCATTGACGCCCTGCGCGCGGATCGAGTCGCCGAAGTCGTTGTTGAACTTCTGCGCGATGTCGCGCGAGAGTTCGAGATGCTGCTTCTGGTCCTCACCCACGGGAACGTGGGTGGCGCGGTAGAGCAGAATGTCGGCCGCCATCAGCACGGGATAGTCGAACAGGCCCACCGAGGCGTTCTCGCGGTCCTTGCCGGCCTTCTCCTTGAACTGGGTCATGCGTCCCAGCCAGCCCATGCGCGCGACGCAGTTGAAGATCCAGGCGAGCTCGGCATGGCCCGAGACCTGGCTCTGGTTGAACACGATGTGCTTCTTCGGATCGATGCCGGCCGCGATGAACGCGGCGGTCACCTCGCGGGTGTTGCGCGCGAGCTCGACCGGCCCGCCCCAGACGTCCACCCCTTGCGTGATCGCGTGCATGTCGACGACGCAATAGATGCAATTGTGGGTTTCCTGCATCTTCACGAAGTTGACGATGGCGCCGAGGTAATTGCCGAGGTGCAGATTGCCCGTCGGCTGGACGCCCGAAAAGACCCGTTCAACGAATGGCATGGTCAGCCTTCCCATAGGTATTCGGCCGTCGTTTCCAACAGCGGCGCTGCCCCGTCAAGGGTCTTTCGCGGAGGCCGTGGTCTAGCTGGGCCGTTTCAATGCGTTAACCGCCTCGCGCCAGGAGGCGGCACCGAGGATCTGCAGCAACAGGCCGTAGACGGCGATCCCGGCTGCGATCTGCACACCCAGCACAATGAAGTGGATGAGCCCATGGGCGCCGGCCGGCACCAGACCCGCGGTCAGCCAGAGCAGGGCGCCCATAGCGATCGCGGCCAGCACGATCCGCGGCAATCGCGTGCGGGCCGCCGCGTCGATCGAGAAGCCGAACTCGCCCGCGCCCTTGCGGAGCAGCGCGAGCGCGCTGCTCCAGGCGCCAGCCGCGATGCTTGCCGCGATTCCGCTTGCGCCAAAGACATGACCGAGCAGAACCGCGAGCACGACCGTCACCACGAAGCCCTTGGCGGTCGCGAGCAGCGGCGTCATCGTGTCGCTGCGGGCATAGAACGCCGGCGACAGCGCCTTGATCAGCACATGCGCCGGCAGGCCCAGCGCCAGCCACATCAGGGCACGCGCGGTGGCCGCGCTGTCCGCCGCACCGAACGCGCCATGCTCGAACAGCAGCCCCACGATCGGCTCGGCGAGCACGATCAGGCCGAGGGTGGCCGGCAGTGCCAGCCCGGCGGCAAGCTCCAGCGCGCGGGATTCGGCATGCGCCACCGCGTCGCGATCGGAGCTCGCGACGGCGCGCGTCAGCTCCGGCACCAGCACGGTGCCCATGGCGACGCCGACGATGCCGAGCGGCAGCTCGATCAAGCGGTTGGCGAAATAGAGCCAGGACACCGCGGACGGCGTTGCGGACGCGATGATCGCACCCGCCACCATCAGCCATTGCGGCCCCGAGCTTGCGATCATGCCGGGGATCGCCTTGGCGAAGAAGCCGCGCATCTCCTTGTCGAAACTCGCGCGCAGCGGTGTCGCAAGGCGCGCGCTTCGCTGCGACAGCAGCATCAAGAGTTGCAGCAAGCCGGCGAGGCCGACGGTCGCTGCCAGGATCCAGGCGGCGAAGCCGGCGTCTGCATGCCAGACCAGCAGCATCGCGATCGCGGCGATCAGCGCAATGTTGAACAGCAGTGGCGAGAACGCCGTCAGCGCGAAGCGTCCCTGCGCATTGAGCAGCCCCATCAGCACGGTGACGGGACCGGCGAAGGCGAGGTAAGGCAGCATCAGCCGCGCGTTCTGAACCGCGAGATCGAGCGTGCCACTGCCGAGGAATCCCGGCGCGATCACCGTCATGATCAGCGGCATCAACAATGCGAGCAGGAGTGAGATCCCGATCAGGGCCGTGCTGACCGTGCCGATCACGCGCCCGGCGAACGCCGCGGCTTCCGCCACCCCGTCGCGGTCCCGCACCCGCAGCCAGGCTGGGATCAGCGCCGCGTTCAGCGCGCCCTCGCTGAGCAGCCGCCGCACCACGTTGACGAGCTGGAACGCCGCCAGAAACGCATCCGCCACGGCGCCGGTGCCGAGCAGCGCCGCAATCAGGGAATCGCGGGCGAAACCCAGCAGGCGCGAGGCCAGCGTTCCCGTCGAGACGGTCAGGAAGGAGCGGATCATGCTCTCGAAAATACCGTTGCTTGCCCGCCAAGGCCCGGTCGTGATAGGCCGCGAGCTTGGATTTCAGGCCGACAGGAAGCGGATTTCCGGTTAGATCGCAATCCGGCAAACAGGATCAAGGTGAATGGCTGACGTGAAATATGACGTTCTCGGCATCGGCAACGCGCTGTTCGACGTGCTGGTTAGGACCGACGAGGCCTTTCTGGCCAAGCATGGCATGGCGAAGGGCAGCATGTCGCTGATCGACGAGGCGCGCGCGGCCGCCATCTACAAGGACATGGGTCCGGCGACCGAGGTCTCGGGCGGTTCGGCCGCCAACACCATCGTCGGTATCGGCAGCCTGGGGGCGCGCGCCGCCTATGTCGGCAAGGTCAAGGACGACCAGATCGGCAAGCTCTACGTGCACGACATTCGCGCCGCCGGCGTCGCCTTCAACACGCCGGCCGCCAAGGACGGCCCCGCCACCGGCTGCTCCTACATCCTGGTCACCGGCGACGGCGAGCGCACCATGAACACCTATCTCGGCGCGGCGCAGGACCTGTCGCCCGCCGACATCGATCCGGCCGAGATTGCCGGCGCAGGCATCGTCTACCTCGAAGGCTATCTCTGGGACCCCAAGAACGCAAAGGAGGCCTTCGTCAAGGCGGCCAAGATCGCCCATGACGCCAAGCGCAAGGTGGCGCTGACGCTGTCGGATTCCTTCTGCGTTGATCGTTATCGCGACGAGTTTCTCTCGCTGATGCGAGGCGGCACCGTCGACATCGTGTTCGCCAACGAGTCTGAGCTGCACTCGCTCTACATGACCTCGGACTTCGACACCGCGCTGAAGCAGCTGCGCAACGACGTCAATCTCGGCGTCGTCACCCGCAGCGAGAAGGGCTGCATGGTGGTCTCGTCCGAGGATGCCGTCGCAGCGCCGGCCTTCCCGGTCGAGAAGGTGGTCGACACCACCGGCGCCGGCGACCTGTTCGCCGCCGGCTTCCTCTACGGCCTCGCGCGCAACTTCGGCTACAAGCAGTGCGGCGAGCTCGGCGCGCTCGCCGCCGCCGAAGTCATCCAGCACATCGGCGCGCGGCCTCAGGTATCGTTGAAGGAGCTGGCCGAGCAGCGCGGGCTGACGGCGTAAGAAATTATCTCTGCCTCCACGATGCGGTCGGCATAGCGACCGCACTTTGCCGGCGTGCCGCGTAGAACGAGGCGCTCTCTCTGGCTCCTGATCAAAAAAACGGCTCCGAGCCGAATGGCCGGAGCCGGGATCTTGGGCTTCTTCGCTTCTCAGTACTTGGCCATCATCGGCCCGCCGAACTTGTAGTTCAGGCCGGCCCGCACGGTATGGAAGGTGAGGTCCTGCGAGATGCGTTCGACGTAGTTGGAGCCGGGCGGAGCAAAAGTGCTGCCGGGCACGTAGGTCGATGTGTAATCCACGCCGCCGAGATCGGTGTAGAGATATTCGAGCTTAACCGTCCAATTCGGCACGAAGGCGTGCTCAACGCCGGCGCCGACCGTCCAGCCGACCTTCGTCTCGGACACCGAACCCGTCTTGGTATAACCATTGGACGAGGTGAGATCCCAGCTTCCCTTGACGCTGCCGACGGCCAGACCGCCGGTGACGTACAGCAGGGTCTTGTCGACCGCATAGCCGGCGCGGCCGCGAACGGTCACGAGCCAATCGTTGCGGATGCTTTCGTCGAATGTGCGGATCACCGGCGGATTCGCTCCGGTGAAAACGGTGCGCGCACCGATATCTGTTGCGTTGGCGTCGGCTTCTACACCCAGAACCCAAGCACCGGTCTGCCAGTTCGCGCCGATCTGAAGACCGCCGATAGCGCCGGCCGGATCGAGGCGGCGATTGCTCAGCGCCACAAACTCGTTCCTGAACGCTACGCCTTCCACGGCCCAGCTGCTGGTGGGATCGAGCACGGTGCCGAGATCCGACTGCCCCCAAGCGTAACCCGCATTCACGCCCACGTAAAAACCGGTCCAGTTATAGACGGCTACGGCGGTCGCTGGTGCCTTGAAGGGCTTGGCCGCGAGATCTGCAGCGCTTGCCGAGCCGACGGTTGCAAATCCAATTCCTGCAACCAGGATGGTCCTCCAAGCCAATTTCATGGCATTCTCCCTAGATCAACAATCGATCAAGTCAGGACACGACCGTAACATTGTACTGCCGCCGATGGCTGTGCCGGGCCTGCCACAGGTGATCGACATTGAACGCGCGTGGGAGACGCCACAAGCAGAATGAATGGCGCACCTGTCCAAATAGCTGGAACTAAGGGTGCCGCGCAGCATCCGGCGGCGTAACGCTCGTCATCCCCGTCATTGCGAGCGCAGCGAAGCAGTCCAGAATCTCTGCGGGGAGACAGCTGGATTGCTTCGCTGCGCTCGCAATGACGATGTAGGCAGGCGCGGGCCTCAATCAAAACTGTCATCGCCCGGCGAAGACCGGGCGATCCAGTACTCCGAGCGGCTGTGATGGATCGAGAAGCCGCGGCGTACTGGATTCGCCTGCGGGGGGAATGACGGTCGTTGTATATGGAGAGCGTTCAACACTTTCACGCCGTCTTCGCCGCCTTCAATCCGAGCCGCTGCTCGACTGCCTCGCGCATCAGGAATTTCTGGATCTTTCCGGTCACGGTCATCGGAAATTCGTCGACGAACTCGACGTAGCGCGGGATCTTGTTGTGGGCGATCTGGCCCTCGCAGAAGGCACGTACTTCCTCAGCCGTCAGTTGCTCGCCCGCTCTGACACGAATCCAGGCGCAGAGCTCCTCGCCGTAGCGGGTATCGGCGACGCCAAAGATTTGCACGTCCTGGATCTTGGGATGGCGATAAAGAAACTCCTCGATCTCGCGCGGATAGAGGTTTTCGCCGCCGCGGATCACCATGTCCTTGATGCGGCCGACGATGTTGCAATAGCCTTCGTCGTCGACGGTGGCGAGATCGCCGGTATGCATCCAGCCGTTGGCGTCGAGCACGTCGGCTGTCTTTTCCTTCTCCTCCCAATAGCCCAGCATGATGCTGTAGCCGCGGGTGCAGAGCTCGCCGCGTTCGCCCCGCTTGACGATCTTGCCTTCGAGGTCGACGACCTTGACCTCGACATGCGGGTGGATGCGGCCGACCGTGGAGACGCGCCGCTCGAGCGGATCGTCGGTTGCGCTCTGGAAGCTGACCGGGCTGGTCTCGGTCATGCCATAGGCGATGGTGACCTCGCGCATGTTCATTTCGGTGTTGACGCGCTTCATCACCTCGATAGGGCAGGGCGCGCCGGCCATGATGCCGGTCCGCAGCGATGTCAGGTCGAAGCCGGCGAATTCGGGGTGATCAAGTTCGGCGATGAACATCGTCGGCACGCCGTAGAGCGCCGTGCATTTCTCCTGCTCGATGGTGCGCAGCGTCGCGAGCGGGTCAAAACCCTCGCCAGGATAGACCATTGCGGCGCCGAGCGTCACGGAGGCAAGGTTGCCCATCACCATGCCGAAGCAATGATAGAGCGGCACCGGAATGCAGATGCGGTCCTGTTCGGTGAGGCGCATCGCGCGGCCGACGAAATAGCCGTTGTTGAGGATGTTGTGGTGGGTCAGCGTCACGCCCTTCGGTGATCCGGTCGTGCCGCTGGTGAACTGGATGTTGACGGGATCGTCGAACTGCAGCTCGGCGCCGAGCGCGGCCAATTGCTGACGGTGCCGGTCGCCACCCATCTGCGCGACCTCGTCGAAGGCAATTGTGCCCGGTGCGGCCGGGCCGCCGATCTGGATGACATTGCGGAGGGCCGGCAGCCGTGCCGCTTGCAGCTGTCCGAGCCTGGCGGATGACAGCTCCGGCAATAGCGTGTTGAGCATCTCCATGTAGTTGCTGGTCTTGAACGCCGTCGCGGTGACGATCGCCGCGCAGCCGACCTTGCGAAGGGCAAATTCCAGCTCGCTCAGGCGATAGGCAGGATTGATCGTCACCAGGATCAGGCCGGCCTTGGCGGCGGCGAACTGGGTCAGCGTCCATTCCGGTCGGTTCAGCGACCAGATGCCGATCCGCTGGCCCCGCTCGAGTCCGAGCGCGAGAAAGCCGGCGGCGAGCGCATCGACCCGTTCGGCGAATTCCGACCAGGTCCATCGCACCCCGTGGCTGGGCGAGACCAGCGCTTCGCGATTGCACCAGCGCTGCGCGGCCTGGTCGAGACTCCGGCCGATCGTGTGGCCGAGCAGCGGCGCGTCCGAGATGCCGCAAACGTAGCTGTCCGCTTTGTCCGCCAAGTCGAAATCCTTTCGTGAGTGATGATCGGCACACTCTACCCGTCGTCATGCCCGGGCTTGTCCCGGGCATCCACGTTCTTTGTGCCGCGTGGCAAGTCGTGGATGGCCGGGACAAGCCCGGCCATGACGTCAGGTGAGAGGTTGCGAGTCACGCCGCCTTCTGCCCGCTTCCGGCAGCATCGAGCCCGGCATAAACGCCGCGCTCAAAGCCCGCGAACGCCTCCAGGCATTTCGCATCCGCGAACGGCAGCAGCTGCATCAGGATGACGCCGGTGACGTCGCGCGCCGGATCGATCCAGTAATAGGTGTTGGCAAGGCCTGCCCAGGCGAGGCTGCCGGCGCTGCGGCCCTCGGCGGTCTTGGCGGTGTTGATCATGAAGCTGAGGCCCCACTTCTTCACCTGCTCAGGATAGAGATCGACGTCGTTGGTGTACATCGGCGCCGCCGTCGTCATCTTGCCCATAGCGAGATCGCCGATGTGGTTCTGCCCCATCGTCGCGACCGTCTCGGCTTTCAGCACCTGGTTGCCGTTGCCGCGCCCCTTGTTAAGGATCATCTGGGTGAACTTGATGTAGTCGCCCGCCGTCGAGTACAGGCCGCCGCCGCCCATGTGGAATTCCGGCTCCTGCTCCAGCTCGAACGGGATCGCTGCCAGCTGGCCGTCCTCGCCGCGCGCATGCATGCCGACCAGGCGCTTGCGCATGTCGTCGCTGATCTTGAAAGCGGTGTCCCGCATGCCGAGCGGCGCGAACAGATTGTCGCGCAGGTACGCGTCGAGCCGCTTGCCGCTGGCGGCCTCCACCGCCTTGCCGACGAAATCGATGTTGGTGCCGTATTCCCAACGCGTGCCGGGGTCGGACATGATCGGCGTCTTCAATGCCGCGTTCTGGCAGGTGGTGATGGCGGGAATGCCGTTCTTGTCCAGATAGACCGCGAGATCGCCGTTCCACATGTTGTAGCAGAAGCCGGCGGTGTGGGTCATGAGCTGGCGCAGCGTGATCGGTCCTTTGGCCGGCCGCAGCTTCGCCTCGCCATTGGCGTCAAAACCTTCGAGCACCTGCGGATTGGCGAGCTCCGGCAAGACATCGCCGATCGGCGCATCCAGCGACAGCTTGCCCTGCTCGACCAGCTGCATGGCACCCGCTGTGGTCACCGCCTTCGTCATGGAGGCGATCCAGAACACGCTGTCGACACTCATCGCATCGGGCTTGGACAGATCGCGCTTGCCGAACGCGCCCTGATACAGCACGTCTTGACCACTGGCCGCGATGGCGACGACGCCCGGAATCTCCTTGGTCTCGCTCTTCTGACGCAGAATCTCATCGATCTGGGCTGGGCTTTGCATGGCGTTTCCTCGGGTTTGATTATTGTTGGAAGTGATCGATTGTCTTCCCGGATCTCCGGCGCGGCAAGCGCCATCTATGTACCTGCACCGGTCGCGATGTCGTGACTTGACGGTCTTGATCCAACGCAGGACGACAACGAGGCTGAGCGCGTACGCTCTTCTACAATCTGCGGTGGATCGGCGTGTCTCGCCTCACCTTGGATGGGTTGCTCGCGATATGCTTTGTGGTTCTCGAACCCCTGAAACATTTCGTGAGCTGCCGCGTTCAGCACCCGGCCCGATCGACGAGCCGTTAAGACTTGATGCAAATGTGCCGGCCGTGGATGGGCGGCGAGGGGGACCTCAGATGATTTCGACCTGGAGCGAATGGAAGCGCTATCCCCGTCCGGGACGTGGCGAGAACCTGGAGGCGCCGATTTCGCCGGGGATCTACGAGGTCCGCGTCGCCGGTACCGGCGCCCTTTATTCCTTCGGGGCGGTGGACAATCTGGCGCAGGCGCTGGCGCTGCTGCCGGTCGGCTCGAAGTCATGGTTCGGTCGCCGCGACACCTCGTCAGTCCCCGATTTAGAGTACCGGACCTGCGCGACGTCCACGAAAGCGGATGCCAAGGCCGCCGCGGAGCGCATGATCGGCCGCCGCGAGACCTATATGAGCGGCGCGGCCTAAGGCCGCTGCCAGTTTAGCTGCCATCTGACGTGCGTTTGCAGGGCGGTGCATTGCGCACCGTCTGTCCCTATATTGCGGCCGATCCGATCGCCGCCAGGGAGAAACGCCATGACCCAGACCGCCGCCGCACGCGCCCCGCAAGCCACCGCCACCCTGCGCGACCGGTTGAAGGACCCCTCGCTGCTGAAGGAGGCCTGCTACATCGACGGCGCCTGGGTCGGCACGCCGGTCTTCGCCGTCAACAATCCCGCCACCGGCGTCGAGCTCGCAAAGGTGCCGCAGCTTGGTGCTGACGACACCACCCGGGCGGTGGAAGCTGCCGAGCGCGCCTTTCCGGGCTGGGCCAAGCACACTGCAAAACAGCGCTCGAACATTCTGCGCAAATGGTTCGAGCTGATCACGGCCAATCGCGAGGATCTCGCGCTGATCCTCACCTCCGAGCAAGGCAAGCCGCTCACCGAGGCGCTGGGCGAGGTCGATATCGGCGCCGCCTATATCGAGTTCTTCGCCGAAGAAGCGAGGCGCGTCTATGGCGAGACCATCCCGACCCAGCGGCCCGATGCGCGCCTGCTCGCCATCAAGCAGCCGATCGGCGTCTGCGGTGCGATCACGCCGTGGAATTTTCCGAACTCGATGATCACCCGCAAGGTCTCGCCGGCGCTGGCGGCCGGCTGCACCGTGGTGCTCAAGCCCGCCAATGAGACGCCGCTGTCGGCGCTGGCACTGGCCGTGCTTGCCGAGAGGGCCGGCATCCCCAAGGGCGTGCTCAACATCATCACGGGCGATGCGCCGCCGATCGGCAAGGTGCTGTGCGAGCATCCGGCGGTGCGCTTCGTCGGCTTCACCGGCTCCACCGCCGTCGGCAAGATCCTCTATCAACAGGCCTCGGTCGGCGTGAAGCGGCTCGGCCTCGAGCTCGGCGGCAATGCGCCGTTCATCGTGTTCGACGACGCCGACATCGATGCTGCGGTCGAGGGCGCCATCGTCTCGAAATACCGCAACATGGGCCAGACCTGCGTCTGCGCCAACCGCATCTACGCCCAGGACAAGATCTACGACGAGTTCGTGCAGAAGCTGTCGAAGAAGGTCGCGGCAATGAAGATCGGCGACGGCACCGAGAGCGGCGTGACGCAGGGCCCGCTGATCAACATGAAGGCGGTCGACAAGGTCGAGCGCCACATCGCCGATGCCGTCAAGCGTGGCGCCAAGGTCGTCACCGGCGGCAAGCGCAGCGAGCTGGGGCGCTCCTTCTTCGAGCCGACGGTGCTCGCCGACGTCAAGCCGGACTCGCTGGTGTCGCAGGAGGAGACCTTCGGCCCCCTCGCACCCGTGATCCGTTTCAAGGACGAGGCCGACGTCATCGCGATGTGCAACGCCTCGCCGTTCGGCCTCGCCTCGTACTTCTATTCCCGCGATATCGGCCGGGTCTGGCGTGTCGCCGAGGCGCTGGAATCGGGCATGGTCGGCGTCAACACCGGCCTCATCACCACCGAAGTCGCGCCCTTCGGCGGCGTCAAGGAAAGCGGCCTGGGCCGCGAAGGCTCCCGTCACGGCATGGAAGAATATGTCGAGATCAAATACGTGATGATGGCGGGGGTGTAGGCCGGCCGTTGTCGTCGCGAATGTGAGCCGGGCAGGAATGCTGGAGGGGCCGACCGGCCTCTCCACGTCATTGCGAGCGGAGCGAAGCAATCCAGAATCCCTCCGCGGAAAGACTCTGGATTGCTTCGCTGCGCTCGCAATGACGGAGCTGCGGTAACAGTCGGGCCTAAATCTTCAGCTCTGTCCCCGTCACGCGCCGATACGCTTCCAGGTACCGCTTGCTGGTCGCGTCCACCACGCTGGCCGGCAGCGGCGGCGGCGGGGCGTCGCCGTTCCAGCGGCCGGCGCGGCGCTCGACGTCGAGATAGTCGCGCAGCGGCTGCTTGTCGAAGCTCGCCTGCGGCTGGCCCGGTCTGTAGGCGTCGACCGCCCAGAACCGCGACGAATCCGGCGTCATCACTTCGTCGATCAGGATGATGCGGCCGTCCTTGTCGCGGCCGAACTCGAACTTGGTGTCGGCGATGATGATACCCTGCTCGCGGGCGAGCTCCTCGCCGAGCGTGTAGATCGCGCGCGTCATGCTCTCCAGCGTGTAGGCCACCTCGTCGCCGACCACCGCGCGCATCTTCCCGATGGTGATGTTCTCGTCATGGCCGCTCTCGGCCTTGGTCGCGGGGCTAAAGATCGCCGGCTCCAGCTTCTCGCTCTCGATGAGGCCCGGCTTCAGCTTCTCGCCGGCCAGTGTGCCGCTCGCGGCATATTCCTTCCAGGCGGAGCCCGAAAGATAGCCGCGGATCACGCATTCGATCGGAAACACGGCGGTGCGCTTGCACAGCATGGCGCGGCCGAGGATCTCGGCGCGGTGCGGCTGCAACGCCGGCACGGCCGCAATGATCTCGTCGGTGTCGGCGCTGATCATGTGATGCGGCACCACGCCTTCGAGCTCATTGAACCACCACGCGCTGATCTGGGTCAGCACCGCGCCCTTCATCGGGATGGTCTCGCCCATCACCACATCGAAGGCGCTGATGCGGTCGGTGGTGACGAGCAGCAGGCGGTCGTCGTCGACGGCGTAGATATCGCGCACCTTGCCGCGTCCGATCTTGGATAGAGGCAGGTCGCTGGAGAGCATGGTGGTCATCGGCAAAGCCTTCGCACAGGACATCCGGCCGCGTCTGATGGCGCGGCCGGACACCGGATTAGCCTATTCCGGCAGCGGAATGAACTCGTGTTCCTGCGGAACTGCGGCGAAGCGCCCGGTTTTCCAGTCCTGCTTGGCCTGCTCGATCCGCTCCTTGCTGGAGGAGACGAAATTCCACCAGATGTGGCGCGGGCCTTCCAGCGCATCGCCGCCGAGAAACATCATTCGCGTCGCCTTCAGCGCCTTCACGGTGATGCGGTCACCGGGCCGGAAGATCAGCAGGCGCGGCCCCTCATAGCGCTCGTTGGCGATCTCGACCTCGCCGTCGACGACATAGATCGCACGCTCCTCATGATCGGGGTCGAGCGGCACGCTCGCGCCCGCGAGCGCCGTGACCTCGGTGTAGAACCAGGGCGAGACCATCGACACCGGCGAGGCGATGCCGAAGGCGGAGCCCGCGATCACCCGCGCGGTGAAGTCGCGCTCGGAAATCATCGGCAAATCGCCTGCCGCATAATGCTGGAACGACGGCGCGATCTCTTCGGAGCCCGCCGGCAGCGCGATCCAGCTTTGCAGGCCGAGCATCTTCTGGCCCGAGGCGCGCTGCGCGTCCGGCGTGCGCTCGGAATGCGCGATGCCGCGCCCGGCCGTCATCAGGTTCATCGCGCCGGGAGCGATCTCCTGGACGTTGCCCTCGCTGTCGCGATGCATGATTGCGCCGTCGAACAGATAGGTGACGGTGGCAAGCCCGATATGCGGATGCGGCCGCACGTCCATGCCCTTGCCGGAGACGAACTGCACCGGGCCAAAATGGTCGAAGAAGATGAAAGGCCCGACCATCTGCCGCTTGCCGTGCGGCAACGCCCGGCGCACCGCGAACCCGTCACCGAGATCGCGCGTGCGCGGCACGATGACGAGATCGAGCGCATCGCAGGACATGGGATCGCCGAGCACGGGATCGTTCGAGGGCTGCCAGCTCATGGGGGGACTCCTTTGGCTTTGTTGAACGCGACGCTAGCAGGATTTGGCGTCGCCGTCGCGACAAAGCTCCGCTAACCCTTGCATGCGGATCGTCCTTGAAAAACCGGGCGCAACGAACGATGTTCGGCTGCCTTCAACCGCGACCGTTCGCCCCAGCCGATGACCCTTGCCGCAACCGAACTTGCCTTCCGCGCTGCCAGCGTCGCGCTGCTATTGGTGCTGGCGGCGTCATTGCTCTCTGATTTCCGCAATGTGCTCGCGGCCCGCCTCGGCGCGGCCTTCGCGCTAGGCTCGGCGGCGCATGCCGCGAGCTATTCCATCGGCGTGTCGTCGCTCGTTCCAATCTGGCACGCGCCGCTGATTGCACTGTCGACCGGCAACATCGTCGTGTTCTGGCTGTTCACGCGCGCGCTGTTCGACGACGAGTTTCGGCTACGCTGGTGGCATGGTTTGATCTGGGCCGCGGTGACCGCCTTCAGCTTCGTCGGATGTCTCTGGATCGCGCCGGGCGGCAACGCGCGGTTCTCCGTGACGGCAATGAACCTGATCGTGCTCGGCTTCATCGCGCTCGCGGTGGTGCAGACGATCGGATCGTGGTCCGCCGATCTGGTCGAGCGTCGCCGCCGCCTGCGCGTCGTCATCGTCTGCGCCGCCGCACTCTATGGCGGGTTGAATGCGCTGCTCCAGATCCTCGTTGCCTTCAGCGCGAGCGATGTCGCCGACACCATCAATACAGGCGTGCTCGCCTGCATCGTTGCCGCGATCGCCTACGCAATGTTGCGAGTCGATGGCGCCGATCTGTTTCCGATTGCGCCAGAGCCCGCACCCGCGATCGCGCCGATCCAGCCTTTGGCCGAGGACTCCGACCAGAAACTCATCGATGCCCTGATGCGCCTGATGGCGGACGAGCGGATCTATCGCCAGGAGAACATTACCATCGGTGTGCTGGCGGGCCGGCTCAGGATTCCCGAATACAGGCTGCGCCGCCTGATCAACCAGCGGCTCGGCTATCGCAATTTCAATGTGTTCCTGAACAACCACCGCATCGAGGAAGCCAAGGCCGCGCTCGCCGATCCCTCCCAGGCCGAGGTCCCCGTCATCACCATTGCCATGGACGCCGGCTTCCAGTCGCTGGGACCATTCAACCGCGCCTTCAAGGCGGTGACAGGCGTAACGCCGACCGAGTACCGGCGGTTGAAGACGAGTGCGGCTTGATCTTTCTTTACCTCTCCCCGCTTGCGCGGAGAGGTCGGATCGCTCTTGCGATCCGGGTGAGGGGGTACGGGTCCGTCGGCAGTCTCGCGTGCGGAGAGGCCCCTCACCCCAACCCTCTCAGCGCGAGCGAAGCTCGTCGCGGCCCCGTAAGAACGGGCGAGGGAGCGCACCACCGCTGTGACGGCACGGTACCTCTAAGAATTTGGAATGGCTTCACAATTCCAAAATCGGCCAGCCCGCCCCGATTTCAACCAACCCC
>NZ_JADYVS010000045.1:0-30264 GCF_020194055.1 Bradyrhizobium sp. NBAIM03
CCCCGATTCCCCTCGGTTGCCGGAACTGCCTCCCCCCGCTACAACGGCCTCGAAGAGGATCGCACCATGTCCGACATGCGCTTGATTGTTGCGGGAGCCGGCGGCCGGATGGGCCGGGCGCTGGTGCGGGCGATTGCTGAAAGCGAGGGCGCCGTGCTGGCGGGCGCGCTGGAGGCGCCGGGCTCCGAGCTGCTCGGCAAGGATGCCGGCGTGCTCGCCGGCCTGCCCGCCAACGGCATCAAGCTCTCCGCCGATCTCTGGGCGATGTGCAAGGAGGCCGACGGCATCCTCGATTTCACAGTGCCTGCGGCGACCATCGCCAATGTCGCGATCGCCGCCGAACGCGGCCTCGTGCACGTCATCGGCACGACCGGCCTGTCCGGCTCGGACAATGCCGTGATCAAGAGCGTCACCAATCGCGCCGTGGTGGTGCAGTCGGGCAATATGAGTCTCGGCGTCAATCTGCTCGCCGCCGTGGTCAGGCGCGTTGCCAAGGCGCTCGACCAGAGTTTTGATATCGAGATCGTCGAGACCCATCACCGCATGAAGGTCGATGCACCCTCGGGCACCGCGCTGATGCTGGGGCAGGCCGCAGCGAGCGGCCGCGGGGTTACTCTCGATGACCATTCCGAACGCGGCCGTGACGGCATCACCGGCGCCCGTCGGCCGGGCAATATCGGTTTCGCCTCCTTGCGCGGCGGCACCGTGGCCGGCGACCACAGCGTCACCTTCCTTGGCCCGTTCGAGCGCCTGACGCTGTCGCATCAGGCCGAGGACCGCATGCTGTTCGCCCATGGTGCGCTCAAGGCGGCGCTGTGGGCGCACGGCAAGAAGCCGGGGCACTACACCATGGCCGACGTGCTCGGCCTCGACGATATCTGATCCAGTCAAGCAACGGAAAGCAGTCAATGAGCGAACGCCTTCTCGTGCTCGTGCGCCACGGCCAGAGCGAATGGAATCTGAAGAACCTGTTCACGGGCTGGAAGGACCCTGACCTCACCGAGCTCGGCGTGAAGGAAGCCAAAGAAGCCGGCCGCAAGCTGAAGGCACAGGGCCTGGTGTTCGACGTCGCCTACACCTCGGTGCTGACGCGCGCGCAGCACACGCTCGATCTCATCCTCGCTGAGCTCGGCCAGGAGGGTCTGCCGACTTCGAAGGACCTCGCGCTCAACGAGCGCGACTACGGTGATCTCTCCGGTCTCAACAAGGACGACGCCCGCAAGAAATGGGGCGAGGAGCAGGTGCTGATCTGGCGCCGCTCCTACGACGTGCCGCCGCCCGGCGGCGAAAGCCTGAAGGACACGCTCGCGCGCGCGTTGCCGTACTACGTGCAGGAGATCCTGCCCGGTGTGCTCAACGGCAAGCGCACGCTGGTTGCCGCCCACGGCAACTCGCTGCGCGCGCTGATCATGGTGCTGGAGAAGCTCTCGCCCGAAGGCATTTTGAAGCGCGAGCTCGCCACCGGCGTGCCGATCATCTACCGCCTCAACGCGGATTCGACCGTGGCCTCGAAGCTGGATCTGGCGGGGTAGACTTTGCCGCAAGCGCGGTGCCGTAGGGTGGGTTAGACGGCGACTGCGCAAAGCGCAGTCGCTGGCGTAACCCACCACTTCTGTTCTGCGGAAACCAGAGAGGTGGGTTACGCTGCGCTAACCCACCCTACGAAATCCTACTGCATCTTGCCTACTGCAGCCCCAGCTGCCCGGCCTCCCAGCCCAGCATCGCCTGCTTGCGGGTGATGCCCCAATGATAGCCGGTGAGCGTGCCGCTCTTGCCGAGTGCGCGATGGCAGGGCACGACGAAGGAGACCGGGTTCTTGCCGACGGCGGCACCGACGGCGCGTGAAGCCTTGGGATTCCTGATGTTGCAGGCGATGTCGGAATAGGACACTGCGCGGCCCATCGGAATCTTCAAGAGCGTCTCCCACACCCGCACTTCGAAATCGGTGCCGATCAGCACCACGCGCAGCGGCTGGTCCGGCCGCCACAATTTTGGATCGAAGATGCGCGCCGCGAGCGGCGCGGTGCCTTCATGATCTTCCACATAGGTGGCGTTCGGCCAGCGCCGCGTCATGTCGGCGAGCGCGATCTTCTCCTCGCCGTGGTCGGCGAAGGCGAGGCCCGACAGGCCGCGATCGGTGGCGATCACGATCGCGGTGCCGAACGGCGAGGAATGGAAGCCGTAGCGCAGGGTGAGGCCGGCACCGCCGTTCTTCCATTCGCCCGGCGACATCGCTTCATGGGTGACGAAGAGATCGTGCAGCCGGCCCGGCCCGGACAGGCCGGAGTCGAGCGCCGCGTCAAGGATGCTGGCGGAATCCCTGAGCAGGTTCTTGGCGTGGTCGAGGGTGAGCGCCTGCATGAAAGCCTTCGGCGTGATCGAAGCCCAGCGGCGGAACAGATGGTGCAGCTCATCCGGCGTGACGCCAGCGGCATCCGCCATCGCCTCGATGGTCGGTTGCGCGCGCCAGTTCGCCGAGATGAAGGCGATCGCCCGCCGCACCGAATCATAGTCGCGCAACGCGGCGTTCTGGGTGCCCGGCCTGGCCAGGCGCTGGTCATGTATCGCAAGGGTCATCATGACCGGAAATGTAGTGGAGGCGCTGGCGCGAAACCACCCGATTTCCGACTGTGCTCAGGTCGCCGGATGATAGGTCGGGCCGCGCCGCGCGGCGTTGAGAGCCCCCACCAAGGCATTGTAAAAGCTGGCCTTTTCTGCCGGCCCGAGAAAGCCCGCGATGAGCAGGCGGCGGCCGCGGGAGATCAGATAAAGGTGCTCGATGCCGTATTCCTCATCGACCTCTTGGTCGAGCCGGACCCAGAGCGGATTGAAGGTCCATTCGGAAACCTGGCCACGATGGCTGACGCGCCGCACCCGCAATTCCGACGGCGTCACCACGATTTCCTCGCTGGCCCGTGCGGCGCGAAAATTGACCTTGAAGGCCCACCAGATCACGAGCACGTCGAGACCGAAGAAGCCGAGCACCGGCCAGGCGCCCATCATCAGGAAAGCAAGGCCCGTGACGAAGCCGACGGCGCTCAGGAACAGCATCACGGCGAGAAAGCCGGTGCGGTTCAGCGAGCGGTGCGGCGTCAGTAGCGCGGAGAAGATCTGAGGCTCGTCCTCGCTCTCGGATCGCGCCCGCGCAATTTCGTTGCCTGTGCTCATCGTCCATCAGTATATCCCGATCATGGCGAAAATCACCCGCAAGCCGGTCCCGCGCAAAGCGGCGGTGCCGAAGAAAACGGCAAGACCGGTCGCGACCAAGCCGAGAGCACCCGCGAAGAAATCACTCAAAGCCACAAAGCCGTGGACGCCGGCCGAGGTCCACGAGGTCTTCAGCCGCTTCCGCAAGGCCAATCCGGAGCCCAAGGGCGAGCTCGAGCACGTCAACCCGTTCACGCTGCTGGTCGCGGTGGTGCTGTCGGCACAGGCGACCGATGCCGGCGTCAACAAGGCGACGCGTGCGCTGTTCGACGTTGCCGACACCCCGCAGAAGATGCTCGATCTCGGTGAGGAGCGCTTGCGCGACTACATCAAGACGATCGGACTCTACCGCACCAAGGCCAGGAACGTGATCGCGCTGTCGGCCAAGCTGCTCAGTGAATTCGGCGGCGAGGTGCCGCGCACGCGGGCCGAGATCGAGTCGTTGCCCGGCGCAGGTCGCAAGACCGCCAACGTCGTGCTCAACATGGCCTTCGGCGAGCACACGATGGCAGTCGACACCCATGTCTTCCGCGTCGGCAATCGCACGGGCCTAGCGCTCGGCAAGACGCCGCTCGAGGTCGAGCTCGGCCTCGAAAAAGTGATCCCGGCCGAGTTCATGCTGCACGCGCATCATTGGCTGATCCTGCACGGCCGTTATACGTGCCTCGCGCGCAAGCCACGCTGCGAGGTCTGCCTGATCAACGATCTCTGTCGCTGGCCGGAGAAGACGGTGTGAGACAGCGCTGCGCCGGGCCGTTATCGCACCTGCCGCGCCGGCTCGATCAGCTCGGGCCGCGGGCCTGACAGGCGCTTGTGCATGTGGACCATGAAGGCCATGCCGAAGATCGGTGTCGCCAGGTTCACGATCGGAATCGAGACGAAGGCGGCGATGAACAGGCCGGCGGTGAAGACCGTCGCGGCATTGTCGCGCCGCATCGCCTTGGCTTCCTCCGGCGGGCGGAAGCGCATCGCGGCGAGCTCGAAATATTCACGGCCAAGCAGCCAGGCGGCGGCGAGGAAGAAGATCAGGAAACCGGCGCCGGCGAACAGCACCAGCGGCAGAGCGGCGAGATAGACCAGGATGGCCACGAGCGCGGTCTTGATGCCCTCGAGCATCGCCCGGCTGAACGGCAGTGCCGCGCCCGGCCGCTCGGCCGGATAATGCTCGCGCTCGACGATGTCGGCGACGTCGTCGACGAACAGGCTCGCCACCAGCGAGGTGATCGCCGGCATCAGGAAGATGCCGCCGAACACGACGCCGAGACCCGTCGCGATCGAGACGATCCAGGAGAGAACCTCGATCGAAGAATGCCAGCCCGGCCCGAGCAGGCCTTCCAGCCACACCTCGCCGGAGGTCGCAAACCAGCTGAGCAGCCGCTGCAAGCCGATCGCCAGCACGGTGATCAGCACCAGCGCAAGCCCGATCGACCGCCACAGGATCGAGCGCATCGGCGGCGAGATCAATTGCGACAGCGCCTTAATGGCGGCATCCAGCATTGGGGACCCTCTGAGGTAGACACTGCGCGAGAGGTAGACACCGGATGCGGCTTCGGCAAGGGCGGTGGGCCGTCTCCCCTTGTCGGTGAAGGTGGCGCGATTTCTTCTTTACCCTCCCCTGGAGGGTAAGATTCAGCCTAGTCGTGTCTATGCCCGTGCTTGCGCGCCTTCGCCGGCTTGCCATCCCCGGTCGGGATCATCACCACGCGGCCGTAGCGCACGCCGCGTTCGGCGATGATGTGGTCGGCGAAATGTCTGACTTCGGAGGCAGCGCCGCGCAGCGCCGTCATCTCCATGCAATTGTTGTCGTCGAGGTGGACATGCAGCGTCGCCAGCGCGAGGTCGTGGTGGCCGTGGAATTCCTGCACCAGCCGTTTCGACAGATCGCGCGCTGCGTGGTCATAGACGTAGATGAGGCCGGCAACGCATTGGCCGGTTTGCGCGGTGTCCTCGGCGCTCTGCTGCAGGCCGGCGCGCGCGAGGTCGCGGATGATCTCGGAGCGGTTCTGGTAACCGCGCGCTTCGGCCGCGGCGTCGATCTCCGCCAGGAGATCGTCCTCGATCGTGATGGTAATCCGCTGCATCAGATGCTCCCGCTTATGTCCTCTGAACCGTAGCCCGGATGGAGCGAAGCGCAATCCGGGACGGTGCCAATATGCGGCAGGACCCCCGGATTTCGCTTACGCTCCATCCGGGCTACACAGCGTCCTTACAGCCGCGTCGCACGCAGCCGCAGCGCGTTGCCGACGACGCTGACCGAGGACAGCGCCATCGCCGCCGCGGCGATGATCGGGGAGAGCAGCAGACCGAACGCCGGATAGAGAACGCCGGCGGCGATCGGAATCCCGGCGGCGTTGTAGACGAAGGCGAAGAACAGGTTCTGCCGGATGTTGCTCATCGTCGCCTGCGACAGTTTTCGCGCGCGGACGATGCCGACGAGGTCGCCCTTGAGCAGCGTCACGCCGGCGCTCTCCATCGCAACGTCGGTGCCGGTGCCCATGGCGATGCCGACCTCGGCCGCCGCCAGTGCCGGCGCGTCGTTGACGCCGTCGCCGGCCATGGCGACGCTGCGGCCGGCCTTCTGCAGCTTGGTCACTACCGCGCTCTTCTGGTCCGGCAGCACTTCGGCCTCGACCTCGGCGATGCCGAGCCGGCGCGCCACGGCCTCGGCCGTGGTGCGGTTGTCGCCGGTCAGCATGATCACCTTGATGCCTTCCGCCGCGAGCGCCTTCAGCGCCTCCGGCGTCGAGGCCTTGACCGGATCGGCGATCGCGAACAGGCCGGCAAGCCGGCCGTCGACGGCCATGTTGATCACGGTGGCGCCGTCACCGCGCAGCCGCTCGGCTTCGGCGGCGAGCGACTCGGTGTCGATGCCGATCGACGACAGATATCTGGCATTGCCGAGCACGATGGTCTTGCCGTCGACCTTGCCCGTCGCGCCCTTGCCCGTCGGCGAGTCGAACTGCTCGACCTGGCCGAGGGTGAGCTGCTTTTCCTTGGCCGCGCGCACGATGGCGTCGGCCAGCGGATGCTCGCTGGCGCGCTCGACGGTGGCCGCCAGCCGGAGGATGTCGTCTTCCGCAAAGCCGGACGCCGGCGCGATCGTCACCACCTTGGGCTTGCCCTCGGTCAACGTGCCTGTTTTGTCGACCACCAGCGTGTCGATCTTCTCCATCCGCTCCAGCGCCTCGGCGTTCTTGATCAGGACACCGCCTTGCGCGCCGCGGCCGACGCCGACCATGATCGACATCGGGGTCGCCAGGCCCAGCGCACAGGGGCAGGCGATGATCAGCACGCTGACCGCGGCGACGAGGCCGAAGGCGAGCCGCGGCTCCGGCCCGAACCAGGCCCACGCGGCAAAGGCGGCGATTGCGACGACGATCACGGCGGGGACGAACCAGCCGGCGACCTGGTCGGCCAGGCGCTGGATCGGCGCACGCGAGCGCTGCGCATCCGCGACCATTTGCACGATCTGCGACAGCATCGTCTCGCGCCCGACCTTGTCGGCACGCATGATGAAGCTGCCGGACTGGTTCAGCGTGCCGGCAATGACCTTGGCGCCAGTCTCCTTGGTGACCGGCATGGATTCGCCTGTCACGAGTGATTCATCTAGCGACGAGCGGCCTTCGAGGATGACGCCGTCGACCGGCACCTTCTCGCCGGGACGGACGCGCAGGCGATCGCCGGCGTGCAGCGTGTCGATCTCGACCTCGTGCTCGCTGCCGTCGGCGTCGACGCGGCGCGCGGTCTTCGGCGCGAGCTGCAGCAGCGCCTTGATCGCGCCCGAGGTCGCATCGCGAGCGCGCAGCTCCAGCACCTGGCCGAGCAGCACCAGGACGGTGATGACGGCGGCCGCCTCGAAATAGACCGCGACCGCGCCCTCATGGCCGCGGAAGGTGGCGGGGAAGATCTGCGGCGTGACCGTGCCGAGCACGCTGTAGACATAGGCAACGCCCGTACCCATCGCGATCAGCGTAAACATGTTGAGATTGCGCGTCAGCAGCGACTGCCAGCCGCGGACGAAGAACGGCCAGCCGGCCCACAGCACCACGGGTGTTGCGAAGATGAGCTGGATCCAGTTCGACAGGGTCGGATCGATCCAGCTGTGGGGGCCCGCGAGGTGGCCGCCCATCTCCAGCGCGATCGGCGGCAGCGACAGCACGCCGCCGATCCAGAACCGTCGCGTCATGTCGGCGAGCTCGGGATTGGGGCCGGTCTCAAGGCTTGCGACCTCAGGCTCCAGCGCCATGCCGCAGATCGGGCACGTGCCCGGACCGACTTGGCGGATCTGCGGGTGCATCGGACAGGTGTAGATCGTGCCCGCGGGCATCTCCGGTTCGGGCACCTTGTCCTTGGCAAGATACTTGGCGGGATCGGCGGCGAACTTGGTGCGGCAGCCGGACGAGCAGAAATGGAAGGTCTCGCCGTGATGTGTGATGCGATGCTTCGAGGTCGCGAGATCGACCATCATGCCGCAGACGGGATCTTTGACCTTGGTTGCGGCGTCGCCGTGATGATGGTCGTGGCCGGCATCGCCGTGGCCGCCGCAGCACGAGGTAGCCTCGGGCTTCGCCGCCGGCGCTGCAGCTTTCGTGGAACAGCCGCATCCGGAATGCGTTCCCGCGCTGTGACGATGCTCGTGCTCGTTGTCGTTCATTGCCATGTTCCGGCCTTTGCGCTTGCTCTTGAAACCTATACCCGGTAGGGGTATATAGACCCCATGCGCAAAGACATCAAGGCATCCGTCGGAAAACGCCTCGGCCGGATCGAGGGCCAGGTTCGTGGCCTCTCGAGAATGGTAGAGGAAGACCGCTACTGCATCGACATCGTGACGCAAATCGCGGCGGTGCGCGCCGCGTTGCGCCGGGTCGAGGAAGAGGTTTTGAAGGATCACGTCGCCCATTGCGTCGAGCACGCCATCGCGAGCGGCGACAAGGCCGACCAGCGCGCCAAGATCGCGGAGCTGATGGCGGTGATCGGACGGGCGGATCGGTAGCGCGTGCGCTCTCCACCATCGGTCAGTGATCGCGCCAGAACGTGGGCACGGCGCATCGCGCCTTTGCCCACCCTACGAGACCGTGCGAACCTAAGCCGTCATCTCCCGCGCCCGCGCGCGATACATCGCGAGCTCGCTCAGTTGTACAAAATGCTCGGAGAAAGCCACGCTGGCTCGCGCAGGCGGCGCGCTCACTTCTTGAGCCGGAATTTCACCCGACGTCGCTTCGTCAGCCGCTTCAGGAGCGAGCGGCGGCGCCACGAGCGCTTCTGGAAACACACTGAATGAGCCCGCCACCTCCTCGAGCGGCTTCTGCTTGTCTGCCCAGTGCAAGGCGGTGTAGTCGAACCCGTGCACGATGGTGGGTTTGACGACTTCGAAATAGGGCGAGATATCAAAGTCGCGGGGCATGTAGAGCGAGGAATCGCGGATGTGCAGGATCTCGCGCCGTGCGGCGCGGCTGCCGGCCTTGGTGATCTTCGGCAGGATCGGGTAGCGCACGGCGTCGAAGGCCTGCGCGATCAGCGCCGAGCAGATGATCTTGGTCGGGTCGCCCGAGCCGATCGCGATCATGCGCCGGCGCCAGCGCTGCGGTATCGGCAGCGGGAACAGATAGCGCATGAGGTCGACGATGTTCTTGGTGTCGTAGCCGAAGCCGATGCGGTTGATCGCATAGCGGCACACCGTGGTGCGATCCTCATAGGACAGCCCGACCGGGCGGCAGACGCGGGTGTGATAGGGGAAATATTTCGACAGCGGCGCCGAGGTGACGCCCTCGCCGATATTGGCCTCGATCAGAACATGCGGCTCGCCATTGGGCTCCTCTGCCCCATCGATCGGACCGACATAGAGCGCGGCGTGCGACCAGGTCGACTGCGTCAGGTATTTGATGATGCCGGAGATGCGGTTGTTGCCCTCGACCAGCAGCACGTCGCCGGGCTCGATGATGCCGCGCAGATGCTCGGGGTCGCTCGGCGTGAACGGCTCATAGCCCGGCACCTCCTTTGAGAGGTACGCGGCAATCACCTTGCCGACAGAATCCAGGACCGTCCCCATCTCAACCCCCCACGGCCTTTTCCGGCCGTCTTTTTCCCTTCTCTATCATGGTCGAAACGTGTTGCAATTCGGTTCATCACTCTGTGAGATCAAGCATGGTTGATTCACCATCCTGGTTGCTGCGCAACATCGGATACGGCAAGGTTCGCGGGCTGTTCACGTTCGCCGCAAGTCCCCGGAAACCATGACATGACAATCACGCGCCGCGGCTTTCTTTCGGCGTCGGCGGCCCTTGCGGCGATGCCGGTGCTGCGCGCATCGGCCGCGCCCCTGCCGCGCGAGGCTGACATCGTCGTGATTGGCGCGGGGGCGGCGGGAATTGCCGCGGCGCGGCGCATCATCGCGACGGGCCGCAAGGTCATCGTGGTGGAGGCGGCCGCGCAGGTCGGCGGCCGCTGCATCACCGACAGCACCACTTTCGACACGCCGTTCGACCGCGGCGCGCGCTGGATGTACAATCCCGACACCAACCCGATGATCCGGCTGGCGCGCAGTGCCGGGCTGGACGTGCTGCCGGCGCCCTCGGGCCAGAAGATGCGCATCGGCCGCCGCAATGCCCGCGCGGGCGAGACCGAGCAGTTCCTGGCCGCCCTAGTGCGCGCCAACCGCGCCATCGACGAGGCCGGGCGGGGCAAGCTCGACACCTCCTGCGCATCGGTGATGCCGAAGGATCTCGGCGACTGGGCCGGCGCGGCCGAGTTCATGCTGGGCGCGAGCTTTGCCGGCAAGGACCTGAAGGAGCTCTCCGCGATCGACAAGGGACGCGCGCAGGACCGCAACGCGGCGATCGCCTGCCGCCAGGGTTTGGGCACACTGATCGCTAGGCTCGCCGAGCAGGCGCCGGTGGCGCTGTCGACGCCGGCGAGCCGCATCGCCTGGAGCAATCGCGACGTCAGCATCGAGACGCAAGCCGGCAAGATCGCGGCGCGCGCCGCCATCGTCACGGTCTCGACCAATGTGCTGACATCGGGCGCGATCAAGTTCGCGCCCGACATTCCCAAGCGGACGCTGGATGCGGCATCGAAGCTCAGCCTCGGTAGCTACGATCGCATCGTGCTGCAGCTGCCGGGCAATCCGCTCGGCCTGTCGCGCGACGACATCCTCATCGAGCAGAGCAACTCGACCCGCACGGCGCTGATGTTCGCCAATATCGGCGGCTCCTTGCTGTGCTCGATCGATGTCGGCGGCTCGTTCGGCCGCGATCTCGCCGAGCAGGGCGAGAAGGCGATGGTGGCTTTCGCCAGGGAATGGATCACGAAGCTGTTCGGCAGCGAGGCCGCTTCCGTGGTGCAGAAGACCAGCGCCACGCGCTGGAACGCCTCGCCTTACGTCATGGGCGCGATGTCGGCAGCCTCGCCGGGCGGCCAGCTGTCGCGAAGGACCCTGGCCGAGCCGATCGGCAATGTGTTCCTCGCCGGCGAAGCCACGCACGAGACGCTCTGGGGCACCGTCGACGGCGCCTGGGAAAGCGGCGAACGCGCCGCGGACGCCGCCTTGCGCAAGATCGGCGCGCTGAAGGACGAGCCGGCCGACGTGCCGACCCAGTCGACGAAGAAGCGGCGCGTGCCGAAGCAGTAAGACGATCAAGCCGCGATAAATTCCACTGTCGTCCGGACAGGCGCAGCGAAGCGGAGCGCAGATTCGTGACCCATACTCACAGGGAGTGGTTTGGCGAAGACTCGGAGTTGCCACCTTGCCCCATAACCACTCCCCGGGGTTATGGGTCCCGGGCTCGCGCTACGCGCGCCCCGGGACGACAGCGGAGATGTTATCGCAGCACGCCATCCAGCACCGGCAATCCAAAGATCACCGCCATCGCAATCAGCGCGTAGCAGATGCCGCGAAACACCCTCTCGCTGGCGCGGCCGAACAATGAGCTGCCGAACGCAACGCCAACCGCATAGACCGGGCCGACGATCAGCGACAGCACCAGCGATTCGCGGCTGATCAGGCCGGTCGTCGCGTAGCTGACCATCGAGAAGAAATCCGAGGCGCCGAAGAACAGCACGATATTGGCGCGCGCGACCATCGGCGCGATCGGGCGGCCGAGCCAGTAGCCGACGATCGGCGGGCCTCCGGTCTGAGCGAGCCCGCTGCAGAAGCCGGAGAGGCCGCCGATGCCAACCGATAGCCAAGCGTGGTCCTTGCCGCGATAGCGCCAGCCCGACAGCAACAGCAGCAACAGCGCCGCAACGAAGCAGGAAATGATCCAGCGCGTGGTGACGGGTTCGAGTACGCTGAGGAAATAAGTGCCGATGGGGACGCCGATCAGCGCGCCCAGCACGATCACCGCGGTGGCCTTGCGATCGGCCTTTCGCCACGCATCCGGCAGCAGCGGCACGGCCGCGACGAAATCGATGACGAGCAGCAGGGCAGCGACGAGCCGCGGCGCCGCGATGCTGCTCGCCAGCGGCATGAAGATCAGCGCCGAACCGAAGCCGGAGAAGCCGCGCGCCGTGCCCGAAACGAAAGCGACGGCGCAGAGCGCCGCCGCAACCGTGAGGCTGACGTCCTTTGGAAGGAAGTCAGCAGGACTCATCCGCGCAACGTGCCGCCGGTCTTCTTGGTGACCTCGGCCACGATCTTCGTGGCGACCGCCTCGATCTCCTGATCGGTCAGGGTTTTCTCGCGCGGCTGCAGCGTGACCGCGATCGCGATCGACTTCTTGCCGTCATCGATGCCCTTGCCTTCGTAGATATCGAAGACATTGACGCCGGTGATCAGCTTCTTGTCGACGCTCTGAGCGGCGCGGACGATGTCGCCGGCCTTGACGGCGCGGTCGACGATGAAAGCGAAGTCACGCGACACCGGCTGGAACGCCGAGAGCTCGATCAAGGGCTTGGCGCGCGTCGGCTTCTTCTTCGCCTCGGGGATGCGGTCGAGGATCACCTCGAACACGACAAGCGGCCCGTCGGCGCCGAGCGCTTCGAGCGCTCTGGGGTGCACTTCGCCGAAATATCCGAGCACGTTCTGCGGCCCGATCTGGATCGTGCCGGAGCGGCCCGGATGCAGCCAGCCGGGACCACCCGCCACGATCTGCAGCGCCTGCATCGGCGCGCCGGCGGCCGCCAGCACCGCCAGCGCATCGGCCTTGGCGTCGAACACGTCGGCCTGCGCCGAGCCGGTCCAGTGCCGGCCGAGCCCTTCGGACGAAGCAAGGCCGCGGCGCACGCCACTCGCCGCCATGAACTGGTCCTGCGGGAGATCGCCCTTGAACACCTGGCCGACCTCGAACAGCGCGACATCGCCGAAGCCGCGATCGGCATTGGCCTGCGCCGCCGCCATCAGGCCGGCCAGCAGGGTCGGGCGCATGTCGGAGAGATCCGAGGCGATCGGGTTGGCAACCTCGAGCTCGCGCTGTCCGCCGCCGAACAATTCGGCCGCAGATTTTGCGATGAACGACCAGGTCACGGCTTCGACCATGCCGCGGCTCGCGAGCGCGCGCCGCGCGCGGCGGTTGCGCAGCTGCAGCGGCGTCAGCACCGGCTTGCGCGGCTCGTCGCCGCGCTCGAACGGCGTCATCGGCACCTTGTCGACGCCGAAGATGCGGACGATCTCCTCGACGATGTCGGCCTTGCCGTGCACGTCGGAGCGCCAGGACGGCACCGCGACCTTCACCACCGGGCCGGGACCCGCCATCATGAAGCCGAGATGGGTCAGGATGCGCTTCATCTCAACCTGCGGCACCTCAATGCCAGACAGGCGCTTGACTTCGGTGATCGGGAATTCGATCAGGCGGTCGTCGCCAAAGGTCTTGCCGACCAGGACGGTTTCAGAGGGCGCGCCGCCGCACATCTCCATCACCAGCTTGGTCGCGAGCTCGATGCCGGGCACCATGAAGGCCGGATCGACGCCGCGTTCGAAGCGGTAGCGCGCGTCCGAATTGATGCCGAGCTTGCGGCCGGTCTGGGCGATGTTGATCTCGTTCCACAGCGCCGATTCGATCAGCACGTCTGTGGTGTTCTCGTCGCAGCCCGATGCTTCGCCGCCCATGATGCCGGCGAGCGATTCGACGCCGTGCTCGTCCGCGATCACGCAAATGGCGGGATCGAGATTGTAGGTGCGGCCGTCGAGCGCCAGCAGGCTCTCGCCCTCGCGCGCGCGGCGCACGACGAGATTGCCCTTCACCTTCTTGGCGTCGAACACGTGCAGCGGGCGTGCGCGGTCGTAGGTCACAAAATTGGTGATGTCGACCAGCGCGTTGATCGGACGCAGGCCGATCGCGGTCAGCCGCTTCTGCAGCCATTCCGGTGACGGCCCGTTCTTGACCCCGCGCACGAGACGGAGCGCAAAGCCCGGGCACAGCGTGGCATCCTCGACCGTCACCTTCACGGGACAGGGGAATTCGCCCTTGACCGGCTTGATGGTGGGATCCTTGAACTTGCCCATGTCGGCGGCGGCGAGATCGCGCGCGATGCCGTGCACGCCGGTGCAGTCCTGCCGGTTCGGCGTCAGATTGATCTCGATGACGGGATCTCCGAGGCCGGCCCATTCGGCATAGGCAGCACCGATTGGCGCGTCCGCCGGCAATTCCATGATGCCGTCATGATTGTTGGAGATCTGCAGCTCGGCCGCCGAGCACAGCATGCCGCGGCTCTCGACGCCGCGGATGGTGCCGACACCGAGCGTGATATCCTTGCCGGGAATGTAGGTGCCGGGCGGCGAGAACACGCTGACGAGCCCGGCGCGCGCATTCGGCGCGCCGCACACCACCTGCACCGGCGCACCACCGTCGCCGGTGTCGACCATGCAGACGCGCAGGCGATCCGCATTCGGATGCTGCTCGGCCGAGATCACCTTCGCAATGGTGAACGGCTTCAGCGCCTTCGCCTTGTCCTCGATGTTCTCGACCTCGAGCCCGATCATGGTGAGCTTGTCGGCGAGTTTTTCGAGCGGCTCGTCGGTCTCGAGATGATCCTTCAGCCAGGAGAGGGTGAATTTCACGTGCTGAGCCCTCCGGCAAGCGTTGGCACTTCGAGCGGCTTGAAGCCATAGTGGCTCAGCCAGCGGACGTCGCTGTCGAACAGCTGGCGCAAATCGGCGATGCCGTATTTCAGCATGGCGATGCGGTCGATGCCCATGCCCCAGGCGAAGCCCTGGTACTCGTCGGGATCGATGCCGCAGGCGCGCAGCACGTTGGGATGCACCATGCCGCAGCCGAGAATCTCGAGCCAATCCTCGCCCTCGCCGAAGCGGATCTCGCCCTTGTCGCGGCGGCACTGGATGTCGACTTCGAGCGAAGGCTCGGTGAACGGGAAGAACGAGGGCCGGAAGCGCATGTTGATGTGGTCGACCTCGAAGAACGCCTTGCAGAACTCGTGCAGGATCCATTTGAGATGGCCGAGATGCGAGCTCTTGTCGATGACGAGGCCCTCGACCTGGTGGAATTGCGGCGTGTGGGTCGCGTCCGAATCGATGCGATAGGTGCGGCCCGGGCAGATCACGCGGATCGGCGGCTTCTGGCTCAGCATGGTGCGCACCTGCACCGGCGAGGTGTGGGTCCGCAGCAGCATGCGCGAGCCGTCCTGCTTCGGATGGAAGAAGAACGTGTCGTGCATTTCGCGCGCCGGATGGCCTTCCGGGAAATTCAGCTTGGTGAAGTTGTAATCGTCGGTCTCGATGTCGGGGCCTTCGGCCACCGAGAATCCCATGTCGGCGAAGATGGTGGTGAGCTCGTCCCAGACCTGGCTCAGCGGATGGATGCGGCCGGCCTCAGCCGGCGCATCGCGCAGCGGCAGGGTCACGTCGACGGTCTCGGACGCCAGCCGCGCATCGAGCGCCGCCGACTTCAGCACGTCGCGCCGCGCAGCAAGCGCCTGGCTGACTTCGTCCTTGGCCTGGTTGATCGCCGCGCCTTGCGTCTTGCGCTCGTCCGGCGACATCTTGCCGAGCGTGGCGAGCAGCGCCGAGATCGAGCCCTTCTTGCCGAGGGCTGCAACACGCACGGCCTCGAGCGCGGCCTCGTCGGCAGCGGCGGCGATGTCGGCGATGATCTGGGCTTGGAGCTGGGCAAGATCGGTCATGGCAATCCCTTTTGGCCAGGATGCTGAGCCGATGATCCTAGCCCGTCACGCCCGGCCAAAAGCGCGAAGCGCATCTTCGCGTTAGATTCGCCGGGCATCCACGTCGGAGAAGTGTATGCGCGAGAGATGACGGCCGGGGCGATGAACGCGCGACACGCGCCTCTGCCCGGGCCATCACAAGCTGAACGCTGCGCAAGTCGCGCAGTGGGGCGGCTTACGCCGCCAGCGCGGCTTTGGCCTTCTCGGCGATCGCTTGGAACGCGGCGGGCTCGCGGATCGCGAGATCCGACAGCACCTTGCGGTCCACGGTGATGCCCGACTTGGCAAGGCCGTCGATAAATCGGCTGTAGGTCAGGCCGAACGGACGGACCGCGGCGTTGAGGCGCTGGATCCAGAGCGCGCGGAAGGTGCGCTTGCGACGCTTGCGGTCGCGGAAGGCGTATTGCTGGGCCTTTTCCACGGCCGGCTTGGCGGCGCGGATGGTGTTCTTGCGGCGGCCATAGAAGCCCTTGGCGGCCTTGTAGACTTTCTTGTGCTTGGCGTGGGCGGTCACACCGCGTTTGACGCGAGACATGACGAGATCCTTCAGAGATGACTTGGTTATCGGATCGCCGCGGGATGCGCGGCAGAGGTGGCAATGATCGTGGACCCGATCAGGCGTTCGGCAAGAAGTACTTCTTGACGTTGTCGCCGTCGGTCTTGAACAGCACGCGGGTGCCGCGGAGCTGACGGATCTGCTTCTTCGTCCGCTTGATCATGCCGTGACGCTTGCCGCGCTGGGCGTGCATCACTTTGCCGGTGGCAGTCACCTTGAAGCGCTTTTTAGCGCCCGATTTGGTCTTCAGCTTGGGCATTTGGCTCTCCTAATGGCCACAGAGATCCGCCCGCGAAGGCGGCTGGACCGTCAAAAATGCTCGTTAGAGCGTTGATTGTGCTCAAGTTTTGCGAACAGGCGCGAAACCCGCACGAGACACCGCCACGGCAGCCCGTAAATCAGCCGGGCGGTGAAGGCTGGGCTTATGACAGAGGAGAGGCCAATTGGCAACGATGAACCGCCGCAACCTGCCCGCCGACTATTGAACGCTGCCACCCCTCATGTCCAAGCCTTCTCGCCTGAAGCAGGTCCAAAATGGCTCATTTCCCGCAACTTCTGATTTCATTCGCCCGCCCGCGCCCTCTGGCGCTGTTCGCCGTGCTCGCCGCGGCTGCGCTGCCACAGGCGGCTGACGCCCGCGCCGGCGGCTATGATGGCATCTGGAACGTCACCTTCGCCACCACCCGCGGCAATTGCAGCTCGGGCTACAGCGTTCCCTTCACCGTGACCGGCACCCGCGTCTCCTCCGCCGGCGGCGGCCGGGTCTCGGGCCGGGTCAACCGTTCCGGCGCTGTCGTCGTGCAGGTCTCGGTCGGCGCCTCCCACGCCAGTGGCGGCGGCCGGCTCGCCGGCGTGAACGGCGCCGGGTCGTGGAAGGGAATTATCTCCGGCGACCAGTGCAGCGGAACCTGGCAGGCGACGAGGACCTGACACACAAAACGGCCCGCCGGGGATCCGGACGGGCCGTTGAAATTCTCGAGGTCCTAAAGCGTTGCGCGTCAGCGCGGCGCCAGCACCATTACGACCTGGCGACCTTCGAACCGCGCGTCCTGCTCGACCTTGGCGAGCTCGGCGACGTCGGTCTTGATCTTGTCGAGCAACTTGGTGCCGATCTCCTGGTGCGCCATTTCGCGGCCGCGATAGCGCAGCGTGATCTTGACCTTGTCACCCTCTTCGAAGAAGCGCTGCATCGCGCGCATCTTCACGTCGTAATCGTGGTCGTCGATCATCGGACGGAGCTTGATCTCCTTGATCTCGACGGTCTTCTGCCGTTTGCGGGCTTCCGCGGCTTTCTTCTGAGCGGAATACTTGTACTTCCCGTAATCCATGATCTTGCAGACGGGAGGGCTGGTATTCGGCGAAATCTCGACCAGATCCATCCCGACTTCCTGCGCCATGCGGATGGCGACGACGGTCTCGACCGTGCCTTTGTTGTCACCGGTCTGGTCGATCAGCTGGATCTGCGCATTGCGGATATCATCATTGATGCGCGGCCCGTCTTTGCTGGCAGCGGGCGGAGCTTTATTAGGACGGCGAATGGGTGGTTCTCCAAAGTTGTGAAAGAAGCGGCTATTTTGAAGGAAGATGCGTTTGCCGGCAAGCAAGTCGCTGGTGCGAGGCGCGAAAAACCCTCAAATGCGATGCATTTTGGTCACGGCCCTCGGCACGCTGACCGACATAGACACCTTGCCTCTGTTCCGCAAGCGTCCCAAAGGACCAATAGCGATGCCGGTCGTGCTTTCGGAACAGGTCCGGACAGCTCAAACCGCACAATCAGAGTAAACGTTCCATGACCGACGCAATTCCCGATGCCGCGCTTGAATTCATCGATGTGGGCGAAGGGCCGTCCGCCCGCAGGATCGCGGTGCGCCGCCGTCCTGGGAAAGGCCCCGGCCTGGTCTGGCTCGGCGGATTCAAGTCGGACATGCAGGGCGGCAAGGCCGTGGCGCTGGATGCCTGGGCCCACGAGCGCGGCCGCGCAATCGTTCGCTTCGACTATTCCGGCCACGGCGAATCCAGCGGCGATTTCGCCATGGGGACCATCGGCAGCTGGCTCGAGGACAGTGTTGCGGTGTTCGAGCGGTTCTGCGACGGCCCGCAAATCCTGATCGGCTCGTCGATGGGCGGCTGGATGGCGCTGCTGCTCGCGCGCGAGATCAAGAAGCGTGCCGGCAAAGCGTCGCTCGCAGGGCTCGTCCTGATCGCGCCGGCGCCCGATTTCACCGAAGAGCTGATGTGGAAGAATTTTTCGCCCGCAGTGAAGAAGGAGATCGAGACCAAGGGCTTCTGGCTGCGCCCATCGGAATATGGCGACGGCTCGCCCTATCCGATCACGCGGAACCTGATCGAGGAGGGACGCAACCACCTCGTGCTGGGCAGCGCCATCGATCTCGGCTGCCCCGTCCGCATCCTGCAAGGCGCGAAGGACCCTGATGTGCCCTGGCAGCACGCGTTTGCGCTGACTCATCGCCTGCCGGCCGACGACGTCGTGCTGACCATGATCCAGGACGGCGATCACCGCCTGTCACGCCCGCAGGACATCGCGCGCCTTCTTGCGGCGGTGGCTGAGATCGGGTGATGTGTCCTCTTCCTTCTCCCCTTGCGGGAGAAGGTGGCTTCGCGAAGCGAAGTCGGATGAGGGGTTCTCTCCACGAGCCCGAATGAGAGTTGGACTCGCGGAAGCAACCCCTCACCCGAACGAAATGCGCGTCAACGAGCGGAGCTGCCCTCTCCCGCAAGGGGAGAGGCATAACAACTGGGAGGCAACACCAATGACCACCACCGCCATGCTGCGCGCCTTCTGCGATGCCGTCGAGCAGCGCAACGGCGAAGCCTTCGCCCAGCTGTTCACCGAGGACGGCGTCTATCACGACGTCTTCTACGGCGCCTTCGCCGGCCGCGCGAAGATCGCCGCGATGATCGACGACTGGTTCTACCGCACCGCGACCGATTTCCGCTGGGACATGCATGATCCCGTCACCGACGGCAGCACGCTCTATGCGCGCTACACGTTCAGCTACAAATCAACCCTGCCGGAAGCGAACGGCGCGCGGGCGATGTTCGAGGGCGTTGCGATCATGACGCTGAAGGGCGGCAGGATCGCCTGCTATCACGAGGTCGCCAACACCGCGCCGGCGTTCGTCGATTTGAACTTCGCCCCGGAGCGGATCGCGAAGATCGTCGCCAAGCAGGGTGCCGAGCTGAAGGCGCGGCCGGAGATGCAGCGGCATTTGGGGTAGCTGCATCCTCCTCGTCATTCCGGGGCGTGCGAAGCACGAGCTATGGTGCGCAATTGCGCACCTGAGAATCCATAACCACCATCGGGAGTATGGATTCCGGGCTCACGCTTCGCGTGCCCCGAAATGACAGGTGGAAAAGTCGCTACCGCTTCGACGGATTCATCATCGGCTTGCGCTGCGCCAGCGCGGCCACCGTCGCGGTGCCGATCGGACCCTGTTCGTCATAGAGCCAGCGTTCGCCGATCGCGACACCGTCGGTGGCGTGGTGGTTCACCACCTCGAAGCCGATCCACTCTGTCACGGGCAGGCGGTGCAGATAAATCGTGACATCGCTGTTGATGTAGCCGAGCCCCTGGTCGCCGGCATTGGCAAACGGGCTCGCAAAATCGGCGCCGGTGGCGACGCGGACGAACGGCGTCATCGGGGTGCCCGCGACGAGCTCACGCACCTCGCTCATCCACAATCTGCGCGGGCCGAGCGAGCCCATATGGCCGACGATCGGGCGTGTCGCCCATTTGCCGTTCATGCCGAGCCTGGGATCGGTCGGCTTGGGGATCTCGGCCGGCTTCGGTGCGTCCCAGTTCGGCGGCGACCAGACATTGCCATCGGGATTTTGCGTCTTGCGCAGCAGCTGGCACGAGGCGCGCGCCATGCTGACCCCGCCGGAAAAGAACTCCGCTTCCACCACGCGGATGCGCATGCCGTCGCGCACCAGCCGCGTCGTCACTTCGATCGGCTTGTCGATAGTCGGCAGCCGGAACATGTCGACCGTGAGCCGCGCCGGCACGAATTCGGGCCCGGAATGGCGCTCCTCGATGACGAAGCCGAGCAGGCCGACGATGACGCGTCCGTGCAGCGATTTCGGATCCCATGGACCGTTGGCGACTTCCGTCGGATGGAATGTACCACCGTCGCGGGTGAAGAAAGGCATGCTTGTCATGACGCGCGAGATTGCGGGAATGGGCGGGGAAATCAAGGGTGGTGAGAGCATGTGCCAGCCACAACACGAGTGTCATCGCCCGGCTTGACCGGGCGATCCAGTACTCCGCGGCAGTTGTGATTGAATCGATAGGCCGCGGCGTACTGGATCCCCGCCTTCGCGGGGAATGACTACGGTGAGCTAGGAAGCGGCGCGCCACTCCTTGCGCACACTCTCGTCGTGCTCGTTACTGATCGCAGCACCCTTCATCGCCTCAAACTCTTCGCGCGCCAGCAACTGGCCCAGCGCCCACACCGCCGCGCCGCGCACCAGCGGACTTGCGTCATCCAACAATCGCCGCGCCGCCTCGGCCAGCGCCACCTCGCCTGAGTTGCCGATCGCAATCAGCACATTGCGCACGAACCGGTCGCGGCCGATGCGCTTCACCGGCGATTTCGTGAACAGCGCACGGAATGCCGCGTCGTCCAGCCGTGCCAGCTCAGCGAGCGAGGGCGCGCGCAACTCGTCGCGCGCGGCGAGTTTTGCCTCACGCCCCTCTTGCGCAAACTTGTTCCAGGGGCAGGCGGCAAGGCAATCATCGCAGCCATAGATGCGGTTGCCGATGCTCTTGCGAAACTCGTGCGGGATCGGGCCCTTGTTCTCGATGGTCAGATACGAGATGCAGCGCCGCGCATCTAGCTTGTAGGGCGCTGGAAACGCCGCGGTCGGGCAGATGTCGAGGCAGGCTCGGCACGAGCCGCAATGATCGATCTCGGGTTCGTCGCGCGGCAGCTCCAGCGTGGTGTAGATAGCGCCGAGAAACAGCCACGAGCCGAACTCGCGCGAGACGAGATTGGTGTGCTTGCCCTGCCAGCCCAGATGCGCGGCCTGCGCCAGCGGCTTCTCCATCACTGCCGCGGTGTCGACGAACACCTTCACCTCGCTCGGCGCGGTCGCGACCAGCCAGCGCGCCAGCGCCTTCAGCCGCTTCTTGATGAGGTCGTGATAGTCGTCGCCTTGCGCATAGACCGAGATCGCCGCGCGCGCGCGCTGCTTCAGGATCGCGAGCGGATCGGAGTCGGGACCGTAATTGACGCCGAGCATGATCACGCTGCGCACATCGGCCCACAGCCCGCGCGGGTCGACGCGGCGCTCCGGCTGGTTCGCAAGCCAATCCATGTCGCCATGGCCGCCCGAGGCGATGAATTCGAGGAAGTATTGTCCGGCCGCATCGATCGAGCCCGGCGCGGTGACGCCGATGCAGTCGAAGCCGAGCGCGTGCGCTTCGCGCGCCAGCGCCGCCTTCAGTTCAGTCGGGTCGCAGCTCAGAAATCCAGGTCCACATAGGTCCGCGACGCCGGCACGCCGGCCAGCCATTCGCTGAGGAGCGGACGGAACGACGGGCGGGATTTCACCCGCGCGTACCACGCCTTTGCTGCGTCGTCCTCGCTCCATGGCACGTCGCCCAGATAGTCGATCGCCGAAAGGTGCGCCGCGGCGGCGAGATCCGCGTAGGTGAGCCGGTCGCCGGCGAGGAAGTTGCGGGTCTGCGCCAGCCAGCCGATATAGGCCAGATGATAGCGCACATTGGCCTTCGCTGCGCGCATCACGTCGGCCGAAGGCGGCCCGCCGCCGTTCTCCTCGCTCATGAAGCGCTTGTAGATGCGCTCGGTGACGAGTGGATGCGAGACTTCCTCGAAGAACTTTTCGTTGAACCAGGCCATCAGCCGGCGCACCTCGACACGCTCGGCAAGCGTCTCCGGCATCAGGCGCTTGGGGCCCATCCCGGCCCCATAGGCCTCATCGACATATTCGGCGATGATGGCCGCGCCCGGAATCGGCGGCTGCTCGTCGTCCACCAGCACGGGCGTGGTGCCGGCCGCATTGAGCAGCAGAAACGCCTCGCGCCGCTCCCAGCTGCGCTCCTCGATCAGCTTCAGGTCGAGCCCGTATTCACCCGCGATCAGGCGAATGAAGCGCGAATGCGGACAGAACGGATGATGAAACAGCGTAAACATGAAGCCTTTGACTATGTGATGGTGCTTAAGAATCCATCAATGTTTGTGCGGCGCCACACTAGTCCTTCAAAACCTCGAAGCAAGGGCGTGATTCGGCATTTTGCGATTGCGGCATGGGGTCGAATAGGCGAGAAGAGCCCCGCTTTTCCAGCCGAAATGGACCGTAAATATGTCAGACGCTATACGGGCAGTGATCCTCGGCATCATCGAGGGCGTGACCGAGTTCCTTCCCGTATCCTCGACCGGCCACCTCCTGATCGCCGAGCGCTTCTTTCATCTCGGAGAAGGCGCGTTCTGGGATTCGTTTACGGTTCTGATCCAGCTGGGCGCGATTCTCGCGATCGTGGGGCTGTACTTCCGCAAGCTGTGGGACGTCGTGATCGGCCTGTTCACGGGCGATGCCTATGCTCGCCGCTTCGTGATCGGCGTGCTGGTCGCATTCCTGCCCGCTGTCATCGTCGGCCTCGTCGCCGGTAAGTACATCAAGCTCCTGCTGTTCAATCCGTGGGTCATCTGCTTCACACTGATCGTCGGCGGCGCCGTCCTGCTCTGGGTCGACAAGCTCGAGCTCAAGCCGCGCGAGTATGATGCCACCAGATTTCCGCTCTTGATGTATCTCTATATCGGCATCGCGCAGTGCGTGGCCATGATCCCGGGCGTGTCGCGCTCCGGCGCCAGCATCGTCGCCGCGATGTTGCTCGGAGCCGACAAGCGCGCGGCGGCGGAATTCTCGTTCTTTCTGGCGATCCCCACCATGATCGGCGCGTTCGCCTACGACTTCTACAAGAGCCGCGCCGAGATGACGATGGACCACATCAACATCGTCGCGATCGGCTTCGTGGTGTCGTTCATCACCGCGATCATCGTGGTGAAGACGTTTTTGACCTATGTCACCCGGCACGGTTTCCTGCTGTTCGCCTGGTGGCGCGTCATCGTCGGCACCCTCGGCCTGATCGCGCTGGCGCTGGGACGGTAGGCCCTGTGTCCGTAGCCCGGATGGAGCGCAGCGCATCCCGGTCCGTCATCACTTGGGGCACGATCCCGGAATACGCTGCGCTCCATCCGGGCTACGCTTTCAACGCAATATAAGCTTTTGATCGGTACTCAGTTTCGCAATGCCGGGCGGCGCGCCCGGCGCAGGAGCTGAGCCATGACCCTCGTCAGCGGCTGGGGGCGCTTCCCGGTCGTCGATACCGAGATGCTGCGTCCGCGCGCGTTCGCGTCGGTAGCCGACGCCATCGTGTCCGGCACCGTGGCGCGCGGCAATGGCCGTGCCTATGGCGATGCCGCGATCGGGACCGTCAGGACCGTGACGATGACGGGCTTCGACCGCATCAGGTGGTTCGATCCGGCGACCGGCCGAATCCGCCTCGAGGCCGGCGTGCTGCTCTCGGACCTGATCGAGACCTTCGGCCCGCGCGGCTTCCTGCCCTTCGTGCTGCCCGGCACGCGTTTCGTGTCGATCGGCGGCGCCATCGCCGCCGATGTGCACGGCAAGAATCACCATTGCGAAGGCGGCTTCGGCCGCTATGTCGACAGCATCCTGCTGCGCACGGGCGAGGGCGAATTGATCGAAGCCTCGCGCGAGCAGAACTCCGACGCATTCTTTGCGACAATCGGCGGCATGGGCCTGACCGGGGTCATCCTCGAAGCGACCTTGCGGCTGCGCAAGGTCGAAACGGGATGGATCCGCGAGCGCGTGATCTCGGCATCCGATCTCGATGCCGCGATGCGCGCGCTCGATGCAGGCGATGCCGCAACTTATTCGGTGGCCTGGATCGATTGCGCCGCCCGCGGCAAGGATCTCGGCCGCTCGCTGATCTATCTCGGCGAGCACGCCGGCAAGGACGAGCTTCCTGCCGGCGCCGCGGCGTTTCCCGCCGGCAAGCATCCCGGTCTTGGCGTGCCCATCGATTTGCCCTCGATGACGCTGAACCGCTTCAGCATCCGCGTTTTCAACGAGCTGTATTATCGCATGGGCGCGCGCCGCGCCGGCGGCAGCCATGTGGTCTCGCTCTATCCCTATTTCTTTCCGCTCGACAGCATTGCCGACTGGAATCGCATCTACGGCAAGCGCGGCTTTCTGCAGCATCAATGCGTGATCCCGGAGAACGGCGCGCGGGACGTGGTCGGCGAGATTCTGGGTCGCGTCGCGCGGCGCGGCGATGCCTCCTTCCTCGCGGTGCTGAAGAAGCTCGGCGAGGGCGAGGGCATCCTGTCGTTTCCGCTGCCCGGCTACACGCTGGCGCTGGATTTCCCTGTGCGCGGCGACATCCTGAATTTTCTCGACGAGATCGACCGTCTCGTTGTCGCGGCCGGTGGCCGGCTCTATCTTGCCAAGGATGCGCGCCAGTCGCGCGAGACGCTCGAAGCCGGCTATCCCGCCTTGCCGCGCTTCAACGCGATCCGCAAAGCGCTCGACCCCGCCGGCAACATCCGCTCCAAGCTTTCACAACGTCTGTTCGATGAGGTCTAGGCCGTGACGTCGCGCAAGTCTGTACTGGTGCTGGGCGGCTCATCCGACATCGGCCGCGCCACGGCGCGCGCCTTTGCCAAAGCGGGATACGATGTGGGGCTCGCCGGCCGCGACGTCGGCGCGCTGGAGCCTGACGCCGCCGATCTTCGCGCGCGCTACAATGTCGTGGTCGGTGTTCACACATTCGACGTGCTCGACACCGCCTCGTTCGAGGGCTTCGTCGCCGGCCTGGCCGCGCTGCCCGATGTCGTCATCTCGATCGTCGGCCTGCTTGGTGTGCAAGAGAGCGCGCAGAGCGATCTCGCCCAGGCCACCGCGATCATGCGCTCCAACTACGAAGGTCCGGCGCTGATCCTCGGCCTGTTCGCGGAGAAGTTCTTGGGCCGCGGCAGCGGCACGCTGGTCGGCGTGTCCTCGGTCGCCGGCGATCGCGGCCGCGCCTCCAACTATGTCTATGGCTCGGCCAAGGCCGGCTTCTCCGCCTTCCTGTCCGGCCTGCGCGCCCGCGCCAGCCGTGGCGGCGTGCACGTCGTCACGGTCAAGCCCGGCTTCGTCCGCACCAGGATGACCGAAGGCATGAAGCTGATCGGCCCGCTCACCGTCGAAGCCCCCGTCGTCGGCGCTGCGATCCTTCGCGCCGTCGAGAGCAAGACCGACATCGTCTATGTCAGCGGCAGATGGCGTCTCGTGATGCTGATCATCAAGACGCTGCCGGAAGCGGTGTTCAAGAAGCTGAAGTTTTGAAAGTCGTGTAACAGGCCAGTCTTCGCTCCAGCGACAGTGCACCCCCTCGCCCCGTTCTTACGGAGAGAGGGTTGGGGTGAGGGGTCTCTCTCCGCACGAGCGGTCTTCGAGAGACCTGTACCCCTCACCCGGATTGCTGCGCAATCCGACCTCTCCCCGCAAGCGGGGCGAGGTAAAGAAGATCCCTCACACGCTCATGCGCTGGAACTGGCCCTGCGGGCGGAAGCGCCAGAGATATTGCGGGGCGATCGCTTCCAGCGAGTCGGCCTGGATGCCGAGGCCTTCCAGCGTCAGCCCGGCCGCCTTCGCCGCGTCCGACACGATATTGTCGCGCTCGAGCAGCGTGACCTGGTCCGGCGTCAGCTTGAACGCGCCCGGCGCGAATTGCAGGAAGTTGGCCTGGAAGCGGGCGAGGCCGAACGTCAGCGGCACCAGCATGCGCTTGCGGTCGGTGATTTCGAGGATCGCCTCGATGATCTCGCGCATGGTCAGCACTTCCGGCCCGCCGAGCTCGTAAGTGGCGCCCGCCTTGGCTTTGCCGTCGGCAGCATCCGCGATCGCGCTGGCGACGTCGCCGACATAGACCGGCTGCATCTTGGTCTCGCCGCCGATCAGGGGCAGCACGGGCGACATCCGGGCCAGCGCGGCAAAGCGGTTGGTGAACTGGTCCTCGGGGCCGAACATCACGGACGGGCGGAAGATCGTGGCGGAGGGAACCGCGGCCAGAACCGCGGCTTCGCCGGCTGCCTTGGCCTTGGCATAGCGTGAGGGCGACTGCGCATCGGCCCCGATCGCCGAGACATGCACCAGCGCGCTACCTGCGGCGGCCGCCGCCTTGGCGACGGTCTCGGCGCCCCTGGCCTGGACGGCGTCAAACGTCTGCCCGCCGCTCTCGGTGAGCACGCCGACCAGATTGATCACGACATGCGAATCACGCAGCGCCGCCTCAACCGAGGCCGGATAGCGCAGATTCGCCTGCACGGTGTGAACCTGCCCGACCCGGCCGAGCGGCTGCAGGTATCCGGCGAGTTCCGGCCGCCGCACCGCGACCCGAACCCGGTAATCCCGCTTGCACAGGGCGCGGACGACGCTGCGGCCCAAAAACCCAGATCCGCCGAAAACCGTGACCAGCGTGTCCAGATTCGATGCCATGGGAGCCATTCCTGAGGAAAAGAGTGCGTCTTGTCAGGCTTGTATCGGGCCGGTTTGCGATGCGCAATCGGCATCCCGACCCCGGCCTCACGCATGAATTGACAACGGCGTCACCGAACCGTAGTAACCGCCTCCGTGCCCCAAACGGCATGCCCAGGTGGTGGAATTGGTAGACGCGCTGGCTTCAGGTGCCAGTGGCTTAACGGCCGTGAAGGTTCGAGTCCTTTCCTGGGCACCATCCCTGCTCAAGCGATTGAAATCGCTCATCCGCAGGACATCGAGCTGCTGACCGGTCCGCGACACCGAAGCACGGCGCTCATGGCGCACCGAATGGCCGTCGTCGCCACGTCGGAAGGTGCCGGCAAGGCCGGTGACCCGAGCCCCCCTAGGAAGCCTCAGTGCTCGTTGACCGCAGCGCCCAGCTTGATCAGGCTCAGCGAGCGGTTCGCGGTCTCGCGCAGGCGGCAGTAGCTCGCGCCGCCCCGGTACATGCCGGGGTCGACGTTGTCGAAGACCGCGCAGAGGCGATCACGCGAGGCGGCGAAAACTTTCTGCGAGTCATTGACGGCCTTGATCGCGTCGGCGAACCCGCCGGCCTGAACCTTCTTCAGCGCCTCACTGGTTTTCTGCGTCCAGACGGCGAGTTCGCGCGCCGCGCAGGCCTTCCATCTGGCGACATCGTCATTCGCGCCCTCTGCCGCCTTGATGCAGGGGTCGGCGACGAGCCCGACGCAGGCACTGCCGAAACCGCCGGTTTTCTCCACCTTCTTCAGGCAGGCATCGATCACGGCAAGGTCGGCTGGCGCGGTGCTCTGGGCGGTGTCTTGGGCGAAAGCCATCGATGCCAGCGGGAGGCCTGCGGCGAGAATCGCGGCGGCAAGCTTGAATTTCACGGGAGATCTCCGTTCGGCGCATCGATGCAACCTTGGTCACCGGAGGCCCGGCGTGGGTTCACCCGAATGTGGAGCAGGAGCCGTTCCTCACACCACCTTCTTCCCGGTCCGCTCCGCCACCGCCTTCTGCACGTCATATCTGGAAACCATCTGGGCGGCTCCGCAACGACGACCGTGCATTTGACACGCCGGCAGACGCCCGGAGTGTCGCCATGATCCGCTCGATGTCGGCTGGGCGCCGAATACGGAGAGCCACGAGGAGCAGAAGCGCACTGGGCTGCTAGGCCGCGACGCGGCTAATCCGACGGCTTGACGCCGAGATCGCCCAGGATGCGGAGCATCACGTCGCTGTCGCGCTTGAAGATCCGATTCGTCGTTTCGAAATCGGCCGGCGATGACAGGATGAAGTTGTTCAGCATCTGCTGAACTTTCGGATCGGTTCCGGCTTGGATCAGCAGCGGCGAGAGGCGATCGACGATATCCCGCGGCGTGCCGGACGGCACCGCAAACGTGGTGAAGGGACGCAGATTGTAGAAGTCGCCGACGGCGCCTTGCTCGGTCATGGTCGGCGTGTCCGGATGGGGCGGCAGACGGGTGCCGACCACGCCGATCAGGTTGCCGGTGCCGGCCTGGATGACGGGCGCGGCTGCGGCATAGCTCCCGGCGGCGCCATCAAGCGTCTGTCCGGCGACGTCATTCCACATCGGCGCCTCGCCGCGATACTGGATGACCTGAACCTTGATGCCGTATTGCTTGGCGATCGTCTCGATCAGGACGTGCGGCGTCGAGCCCACGCCATAGGATCCCCAGTTCACGCTGCCGACTTTCTTGCAGTATTCGATGAACTCGCGCAGGTTGGTCGCGCCGGTCTTCTTCGCCGCCACGACCGGACCGCCAGCGCCGATGACCATCGTCAGATAGGTAAAATCATTTTCGGGATCGTAGGGCAGGTCTCTTACCGTGACGCGGTTCTGGATCAGCGACGACGAGATCGTGCACAGGATGGTGGTGCCGTCCGGATCGGCGCGTTTCGCTTCTGCCACGCCGATGACGCCGCCGGCGCCGCCCTTGTTCTCGACGATGACCGGCTTGCCCACCTGCCGCGCCAGGAAGTCGCCGAACGCGCGCGCGATGCCGTCGGTCTGGCCGCCCGGTGGATAGGGCACGATGATCCTGATCGATTTGGACGGCCACGCGGATTGCGCCTCGGTCCTTACAGCCGGCGCGCACAACGCGACGGCCGAACCCATCACGAATGTTCGTCGTGTCAGCTTTCTCATTTCCCGCCCTTGGTCTTGTTGTTTCTTGTCGAGTCGCGAGGACCGATCGGATAAAACTAGCGAAGAACGTCGCTGCGTGACGTGTGGCACTGTGTCCACCACAAAGCAGGTGACTTCCATCGCGCGGAAAACGAATTCGCACGGCGGTTTCCTGCGCTATTGGGAATTGCAGGGCGTGGTGATCGCTCGAGGGACGGCTGAAAACGACCTGCAAATACAGGCTCTTTCGGTGATGGCGATTCAATCCTTCCAGGGCACCATTTTGGGGTCCGGATCCGAATAGAGCGATCTCAGATCGGCAGGGATGGCAGGCGGCAATCGCCGCGTCACCGCGCGTGGGTCCTGTGGCGCTAGATCGGTCTTCTCGTGCCCCTCACACCACCCGCTTCCCCGTCCGCTCCGCCACCGCCTTCTGCACGAAATACATCATCACCAGCGTGATGATCGTCGTGGTCACGACGACGTAGCCGATCCGGTCGAAGTGGAGCAGCGCGCCGTCCGCGCCTTGCGCGATGATCGCGCCGGCGAGCATCGAGCCGAGCCCGCCGGAGAGTTGCTGCAGCGAGGCGCTGACCGCGCTGAACGAGCCGCGCTGGCTCGCATCGGGGATCGCCGACATCAGCGCCTGCGAGGGGATCATGCGCGAGAAGATGCCGACGAACATCAGCACGTTGACGATGATTGCGGTCGCGAGCGAGACGTGGCCGAGATGGGTGTAGATCAGCACCATGAGGACGGTCATGGCGCAGCCGAACACGAAGGTCGGATATTTGCCGAACGCGTCGCTGGCGCGGCCGACCAGCGGTCCCGTGACGATGCTGAACAGGCCGGAGACGAGATAGATCGTCGGCAGATGCGTGATGTCAATGCCGAGATTGTGCACGGTGTAGGCGCTGGAGAACGGCATCAGCATGTAGCCGCCGGTCGCCAGCAGCGTCGTGACGGCGAAGGCGAGCGTGTAGCGCGGCTCGCCGACCGTCGCGACCAGATGGCGGAACGGGTTTCTGTCCTGCTTCAGCTTCAGATGCGCGTCGACCGGCTCCATGGCAAAGGCGATGATGGCGATCGTCACGATCGACAGCACCACGATGGCGATGAAGCAGACATGCCAGCTCCAGTAATTGGCGAGAAACAGGCCGGCGGGAATGCCGAGCACCTGGCTGGCGGCGAACGCCGTCTGGATGATTCCCATCACGCGGCCGCGCATCTGCAACGAGAACAGGTCGGTGATGATGGCGAGCACGACCGCGCCGATCACGCCGCCGAACAATCCGGTCACGATCCGGCCGATCAGCAGCACATGGTAGTTCGGCGCCACCGCGCACAACAGCGTGCCGAGCGTGAAGCCGACATAGAAGAACAGCAGGAGGCGCTTGCGATCGAAACGATCGGCAAAGCCGGCGGCGAGGATGCCCGATAGTCCCGCACTGAACGCGTAGGCCGATACGGCAACGCCGAACTGCCCCGCCGTGATGCCGAGCGCGGGCATCAGGATAGCGCCGAGCGGCGACATGATGATGAAATCGAGGATGATCGTGAACTGCGTCAGCGCCAGCAGCGCGATGAGGAGCGCCTGGTAGCGCGAAAATCCGCGCGGACGCTGGTCGTCGATCGGCGCAGCGAGCGTTGGTTCGGTCATGGCACCTGATCCAGGGTGGGACCCCCGGGG
>NZ_JADYVS010000046.1:0-27734 GCF_020194055.1 Bradyrhizobium sp. NBAIM03
CCAGCCCAACACGCTGTCGTTTGAGGAGCTTTTGGAAGCCCACCGATTGTAAAGGGGTCATCGGACTTGGATTTTCCGTCCACCTCCGGAAGCAGCTTGAGCAACGGCAGAGCCCCCCAAGCCTCCCCCGACTGGAAACCAGGGCTTGCACCAACAATCGGGACGGCGAGAGTTGTGGTGGAAAAGCTCGTTACCTGCTGAGAGCCGCCTGAAACCGTTTGATGACGCGCTCGAACATGTCACGGACACTTCTAGTGTCTCCTTGGCACCCAATACGTATCCGTTTCGAACACGCTTGAAGGTCATAGTGCCTTTCGAATTCCAAGGCACGCAAGAGCCCGACAAGTTTAGTGATACTGATCTGGCAAATCTCTTTGCGCCGTTAGTTCACGGGCACAAATAGCCGTATCGCCGGAGGCCAGTTCCGTCCGTCTATCACGCATCTCCATCCACGAGCGAATAGGTCGTGCTACGGCCGCCAGCAGGGTCTTTCACGAGTATCCCCTTGGCAACGAGGTCTTCGATGTCGCGTAGGGCAGTGTCCTGTGAGGACTTGGTCAGCTTGGCCCACTTTGATGAGTTGAGCTTGCCCTCGAAGCCCTCAAACAGACGCTCGATCCTGGTGCGCTGGCGGTCATTGAAGCTTTGATCGGCATGCTTCTTCCAGAAGCGGGCCTTCCTGAGAACCGATCCAAGAATGACGTCGGGGCGATCGAAGGCGCGATCAAGGCAATCGAGAAACCACTCTAGCCATTCCGTTATGTCGAGATCGCCCTTCTGCGTGGCTTCCAGGATAACGAGGCGCTGAGATATCCGTCATGGCCTCGACGACGCGCTATCGACGATTTTTGCGACGGTCCCGGTGGCCCAATTCAAGCGACGGGCCTTTAGCTTGGAAGGGTGTCGGCCGCGCAACAATTACAATGGCTATTCGGACATTTGTAGCCGACCTACACCATTGGACGCATGAGGTTTTCTCTCCTCGTCCGAACACCGCCCTCACTTTCGGCGTCGAAAACCGCGAACTTGTCGCTCCACCTCGCTCTTTGAGGAACCATTATCAAACCGCGCAACGGCGCGGCCGAGGCGATTTTCCTCGCGAAACTCGATTTTCTTATTTTTGTAGCCGCCCCACACGCGACGGCCCCCAAACGCCGCCCAGCCGCTACGTCCGGCTAGCCTTCCACTCCCCGGATCAGCAAATTCGTAGACAGCCTCGATCACGATCGGCACGATCTCTTCGATTTGAGGTGCATGGTGACGAGCGCGTTTATCTGCCTTTTGCTGAAACTCGCTACGTTTCGCTTTCGTGTCCAATTGCTGCATAGGACCAACTCTCCCCTTCGATTAAATCATTTCAAAAGCGACTATTGGCGCTGTCCGCCGCTTGTCTGCTCTAGAATTTCATACAGGAATGTGATCACACGCTCGGCGACTTCCACCACGTCAACGCTCGTGCTGTCAACTTCAATGCGAGCTGCGCCCATTTCGAAAACCCCGTCCTGAAAAACGGCTTCTTCAAAAACAGCTCCGTAAATCGCCATCTGTTTGGAGTTTGTGACAATCCGCGATTTTCTGCCAGTTAACTGACCATGCTTAATTGCGAACACGGCATCGCGAACGATGCGATAATCCTCATTTTGCGCTGCAAGAACGTCCCGAAACTCATCGTCTTTATCCGGTACGGACACGCCAGCGGCCACCAAGGCTGCATGAAGAATTCCGACAAATGCATCGAGCGTAAGCAAGATGTTCACGGCCGAGGCCAGCCGACCGGGTTTCTCCCTGAGCAAATCAATATTTCGGCCGACAACCACGCTCAGGAAATATTCAGGCTTCACAATTACTCCTTGCCGTTTCGGCGCTCATGAACCCGGCGCAACGACCAACTCCGCGATGTCCCGCAGCGACCCCATATCAAGCTTGAATGCTTGCATGGGAGCGGGAGTGGACCGCGTGATGACAACTCGGAATTCCCACTGATATGCAAACCGAAAGTGCTTCGCGCATTTGCTTCATCTTGAACGGCAGCGAATTCGACCGGGTCATCTGAAACTGAAAGCGGGTCGTAGTAGTACGCCGGTATGAGACGCACGCGTTCCACGCCTGACACCTGTGCCGCCACTGCTTTCGCAAATCTCTCGATGAAGCTGTCGAGGTCATTTATTGCCACACAAGCGTCGCTCTGGAAATCCATAAACAAGCGATAGTCGTAAACGGAAGCGCAGCACCAACAATAATAATCGCTAGTAGAAAACTCTAGCTTTCGCCCGTCACGATACCAACTCATCGTCAGTTCATTGTCCTGACGTGCTAAGCCCTCGGCGCCTGCGAAATATGAGGCAGGCCGGACAAGCAGTTCGCCTCTTTCATACAGGGCGCGCATGTGCTCGGCCTTTCCAAATTTGAAGAGCATCTTTGGCGCATTAAAATAGCTTTCGCGAGAATACTGGGAAGCATCCACCCAATCCGCCCTACGACACCAGCTTTCGTCGGCTAAGCGCCTGATTTTTTCCGGCGGGTTAGCTGATTTCTCACCGTCAAGTAATCCGCGAATGAGAAATTCCTCGGCCAATTCAGTATAGAGAGACAGGAAATCAATATTGCGGGTCGGCGAATGCATTCCATCCCGCCTTGGCTTTATCAAGGTGTATTTCCCGTCATCACCGAGCGTGATAACGTTTGCTATTACATCATGCAGTCGTTGCTCCAATTCCTCTCGGCTGAGAGCCTGCATGTATCGATTGGCACGATAATGAAATCTCTTAATCTCCAGAATAGCAACCAAACTGATTGGTCGAGGGAAACGTAGAACGTGCTCGTGCCGTCCGACGCTTGCCTTCTTTGGAGTTGCGAACGCATCCAGCATCGTCGCAAGTACTCCACGCAGTTTGAGCGCCTCCTCCACCGGCATCATTACATCGGCCCACCCCGCCGTCGCGGTCGCGCATTGAACTATTACCTCACTGCCGTGAAGGACCATGCCGTGGGCTTTGGTGAGTTGAGCCAATAGCGGCATGTAATCGTACGTTACGAAACATTCGTTCGGGTCCAACGTGATCGAATAAGGAAGTCGCGAAAGCCATTCAAAGAGCTTCAGCGCATCCAAGACAGGCATCTTCAGATCGGCGCGCTGTACGGCATTCGTGGCGCACTGGATCACAAGGTCTTCGGCGTCCAAAATTGCGCCGTGGACCTTCGTCAGTTGAGCCAGTCGAGGCATCAATTCAAGGGTCATGAAGTGTCCTGACAAGGCAAAGACGACCGGACGCGCAGACTACCAGTTGCCTCGCTTCTGGCGTTCAGCGAAGCTCATAGTCGCTAACTGGGGGAAACGATTATGCACAACTTTGCAAGCTACATGGCAGAGAGCCAGCTCCTGACGCTGGCAACGCTTATTCTGATGGTCGTGCCCTTTTCTACCAACCTTGGTACTTTGCCGTTGCTATCTCGATTGGAGTGCTGGTCGCATCTTGGATCGTACGTGCCGCATTCATGTCCTTCGCGGCGAGAGGGACCGATCGCGGTACGGGTCCTGCCAGCTAGGCCCCTTCGTCCAGCAGTGAGTGGATAAGCTCGAACAGCCCGCACGCCAACCACGCCAAGAGCAGCGCCAGCGAAAGACAAAACCGTCCGTTTGCGCAGATGGACGTCAGCGAGGGTGAGTGCACCACCACGGTCTTAACTGCTCGTGGCTATGAGCCTGACATGGAAAGCAATCCGATGATCTGGCTTCATGTTGAAGTTGACCCGGTGATTTTCCTGCTGCTGCTTTCGGCAGTCAGGGTTCACCTTCGATAAGGTATACGGGGCCGGGAGACCGGCTCCGTTTCTTTTGACTTGCATTCGGCGAATGTGATTACGCGACCTCTTGAGCCTTCAAGGCCTCGCGCACCGCCACTCCGAGCGGGGTCGGAATGTATCGGATGCCCTTGTAGCTTCCTTCAAAAAAGTACTCGCGCCGTCGCACAACCAGCGCGTCAATGGGCGAGGCGAGATGTGGGAAGAGGGGTTTGAGCCTGCGCGAAAGGGCGATGGTCTCTGGCCGAATGCTGTACCGCGCGTCGCCGTGAGACATGCTGCATGAGTCGTCTCCGTACAGCAGGCCAAGTCGGATGTGCTTAGGCACGGTTTGAACGATCTTTACCAGCCGCTCAATCAACTGCGGATCGAAGTCGCCTGCCGCCGCCGGGGGCGCTTCAGGCTTCAGTCCGCCGGTAAAATGATGGATCGACGCGTTTGGAGCGGCGCTCTCGACAGCAATGCAGATCGAACTCGCTAAGGCGGGATCGTCAAAATGTACCGTTACCAGTTCCATGATGGCCCTCCAGTTCTTGGTAGGCCAACTGAATATCAAACGATGAATGCCTTCAAGCGATTTTTGGATCAATTTTGGCACTTCAGGGGGCGAGAAACGGCATCCTGTCTCGGCCAGCCAAGGTGCGGCGCGCGCCCCTATATTGATTTCTCGTTCCGACGCCCAATCTGCTCCAGTCATCCAGCCCCCGATCTGTTGCTCCACTTCCAGTTAATCCCTAAAGGGATTTAACTGGAGCGGAGCAGATCAGGTGCGCCAGTCGCTCCGGTTCTGCTCCGGTCAACTGGAGCAGCCAGCGCCCCTAGTCGTCGTCGGCCACCTCAATGAACTTCTTCGGCTTGCGGCGCTCATCAGGCCGCTCGACCTCGACCAAGGCGCCCGTCTCGCGCCATGTCTTGAGCAGCGCCACGACTTTAGCCCGGTCCTGCTTGTCGGTAAGGCTGAGACCCAGCGTTTTCGCGACTGCGATGCCAACCCAGCCGTCCGCCCGTTGGTCGGCCCGCCACTGGCCCTGCTTGATCGCCAGCGCGCACCGCTCAAAATCCGACGCCGTAACCCCGGCCAGCAGGTCAGGCCACTCCCAGCGCGTCGCAACGCCGATATCGTCGCCCTTCAGATGATCGAACGGATTGCCGCTGACCCGGCTCAACGGGTTGTTGTCGAGATCGACCGAAACCAGCTCAAACCAATCCCGCTTGTCGGCTGGCTCGGTTAGGTTGGCCTTGTCGGCATAGGCTGAGAAATACAATCCATGATGATCGACGCCTGCGTTCTTAGCTTCAGCTTCGGTCATGCTATTGAGCACGCGGGCGGAGCGGCAACCGTCCGTCAGCGCGACGCCGCCGCGCGCGCTCTGCACCGTAACCTCCTGCTCGCCCTTCCGAACGTGGTGGACCAACTCAACGGCGCAATTGCCCTTGTCGGCGACTTTGTCCCATTCCTTCACCACCATGTCGATGGCGTTATTGTCGTTCTCCGGAACCTTATGCGACGAAATGAACGGATCGACGATCACCACGTCGATGCCGCGCTCTTCGATCTCTGCAATCAGCGCGTCCACGACTGGCGTGCAGATCACGGTGTCGCGGCCTTCCGTTTTGGCGATGACGAGGGGGCGTTCGCGGCCGTGATCGACAAACAGCCGATCACCAAGATGATGTTCAGAGAGTTCAAACTGCTTAGCGGTGGTTTGTATGCGGCGCGTCGTTTCCATGGCAGGGTCTTCGAGGTTGAAGTGCCAGACGCGAAGCTGCTCTGAAGCCGTGCCGAGTAACGCCTGGCCTGAGACCATCGAGAGCATTTCGGTAATGATGAGCGACGATTTGCCGAGAGCGCCCGGCGCAACCGTGGCGCTGACATATTCACTTCGCCGCGCGACGAACCAACCATGACCGGGGTTTCGATGGATGATGCCTTGCGAGTGCATCAATTCAAGCCCCTCCTGGCGACCGCACATGTCGCACGTCGCGTCCTCCTTCAGATCGGTCGCAGCCGCAAAGGATTCCTGCACTGTCCCACCGCGACACGCGCCAAGATGGCCGGGATCCGATTCACCCTCTGCCGCCAGAATTAAGACCTTCTTGGCAAGGCATGCCTTCATCGGAGGGGTCCGCCTCGGTTCGGGCACCATCCAGACGCATCGTCCAGAACACTTCGCAGCTCAGTACACACTTTAGTAGGCCCTATGATGCTACTCCACGAAATAGAATCTGTTGGTGCCAGTTCCGACTCACCCAGCCAGTGTTTCGGAAAAATGCAATCCGGCGATCCTTGGCGCGTGCCTCGGGTGAGTGTGGCAGTCGGATTGGCCATTTTGGCTCACTCAAGTCTCCAAGCGCGTCAGCTTGTCGACAGCTGATCCTAATAGAGGGAGAACAGAGAGCGGATCTGCTCAGGATTGCGAACCGACCCAAAGGGAGGGGATATGGACCCATTTAACAGCATCAACCCATTCGACCGGGCTGCTTACAACGACGCGGTGACACAACCGCAACAGCAGCAAGCGGAGTTTGAGCCGTACTTGGATGAAGTCCCGCAGCTTGATACCACTGCCGTCGCAGGGGTTCCTGTTTCTCCAGATCGCTACTATCCTCATCTGCCTGACGAAGACCGTAGACTTACCGAGGCGTTGGAACTTGGGGCCAGCGGTCCTCATCCCGAAGACGCAGTCACCAGAGGCGTCGGGCACGTCGCTGCGCAGCACAACGCGCGGGAGGCTTCGAGTTGGCCGAGCGAGCTGACTGCGGAAGGTCACGATCAGGATTCGCTGCGAGGGATGATCGGCGAATCCGTCCTAGCATCGTCTCTCAAGCCAACCGCGCACGATCACCAAGCACCGGATCTCGGAGAAGCCGTTCGTCACTTCAACTGGAGCGACGGCTACCAGCCGGCTCCGAACGAGCTGACCGGGAGCGCCCCCCTTTCAAGTCACGCGCCCCTCATGGGTGAGGATTACAGCGGGCAGTTGAGGCCTGCGAAGAGGCAGAGGACGCTAAGCCATGCGGAACTGGATGCCATTGAGCGCCAGCTGAGCGAGCCGGGCAATTCAATGGCTCGTGTGCTGATGGAAAACGCCGGCGCACCGTCGCCTTTCGGGCCAGCGGTCGGTTCACCATTGGTCCTTCCTGAGGAAGGTTACGATCAGGATCAGCTGTGGGCGATGGTGCAAGACGCCGGCCCATCATCGTCTCTCGAGCCAACCGCGCGCCATGAGCAGACCCTGAATTTAGGAGCGGTTGTCCATCCCTTCAACTTCAGGCAGGGCAACCAGCACGCGTCGGCTGCGCTTGACGGTAGCGGCATCCCGCCGAGTCAGGACAGCCGACCAAACAGCTTTATCGTTCACAATGACCGCTACACGGCGCTATTCGTGCCCGCGGCGGCGATGAGGCCAAGCACCCCACTCAATGCGCCAGGCCCTGCCATTCCTCTCGGATCTCGACAGGAATACGTTCCGCAGCCCAGCGCACAGCCAGCGAATCGAGTCTCACCAGCGCTGCTTGGACGTTCGATGCAGCAAGCCGCCCCGGCGTCCTCCAGGGCTGACAGGACATCCCCGGCGGCCCGCGAAATTTATGCTGCATCATTCGCTGTTCCCGAGAATTTTTCGCACGGCACCCAACCCGCCTCGGACACGATGCGTTCGAAGCTCGGCCGCTGGGGCCTCTTGCCGGACGCGGCGCAGCCGGAAAAGCAATACAACATTCGCGGCGAGCTCTACACCGCCCTCCTGGGGCCGGGGGGGCCCAATGACGTTCGGCTCATCCATCACCCACGAGAGTAGACGCCGCGCACACTCCCGACGCTAGCAGCCCGTCCACATAGGTCCGGTATTGGGCTTGTTAATGGACCATAGCTTGCTCCAGCGACGATTGCGTGCTTGGCTCGGGACCGGCTGTGCGGGAGAGCGCTACTCGGCCCGATTAACTTGCGCCATCATCGCTGTGCGGCTCCTCGGCGAGCCGCATAGCCATCGCCCTTTGATCTTTGCCGAGAGCCGGGACCAAGCTGCGAAGAACACCTACGGTGTTATTGCCGTTGCGTTTTACAGCATTGCCATTAATCAGGGCCTCCTCAAGTCCCGAGACAGGGGAAATCCTCGGAGTAAAGAGGCTGCTTCCGGCGCCCTGTTGAACACGCGTGACTGCTTTTCGTCCTCGAGCCGGGCCTCGAGATGGAGGCCATCAGCGCGGATGTAGACGTAGCGTTTCGCCGACGCGCTTCTGGCACGCGGTGTGCTCGTCGAGCTAGCCATCCCTAGGCGACCGATCGCCGAGGCCGACAATCCGGCAGCATCCTTGCCGAGCAGCGCAGCCAGCGCTTCCGAGGCGTCGCCAGTCGAGATCCCCTTCAGGTAAAGGATAGGCAGCAGCGTCTCGATCAACTTCGAACGGCGTATGTAGGGTGGAAGGATCATCGACGGTGAGAACCGGATGCGGTCGGGAATCGGAGGCGACCCCCTGGCGATCGCGCACGCGCGGCTGGCGGATAGCGACCGGACCGATACTGGTCGTCACCTCCCCCTCTGGCAGGTGACCGTGCCGGGCGATGCGCTGGTGGCCGGCCGCGGTCCTTCAAATCGGGATGCTTGCCGAGATAGTCCGCGACCTCGGCTTCGATCGCCTGAGCGAGATGGACGTGCCCAGTTGCGCAAGACTTTTGTGAGTTGATCGGCGACGGTTCCTGGCGGAATCAACTTGATAATGTTGTCTTTGGATAGGGCATATCGGTCCTTCGGTGAAGAAGTGGAGGCGTCAAGCACCCACGATATGCCGCCTTTTCGATTCCCGCCGTCACCAACTTTCGGCGATCTCGACCGAAACTGCTACCTCCATCTAAGTCATATCGTTCATCATGTGTGAACGCCTTCACGTCGCACTTGATCCGAGACAAGTCGTAGACCAAAGCTCGTTTACGCAAGCCGGCGAGGCGTTTCGGACTTCCTGCCGGCCTAAATTGACGATCGCAGCACCAAATCTATGCCTTAGCTGATCCAAGCCTTCACGGCCGATCCGGCCACCCGGCCGGGGTCATAGGCCCGTCTGGCCTCGGGCGAGGGCTCAATTTCACGAGGCGTTTGCTTGTCCCCGTCTGCGGCGGTGAGGATAGATGAACGCCGCATCGAAAGATGCCTCGGCCAGTGGCACAGGGCGTGCAGTGCGTTTGTTGCGTGGGAAATTTCAGTGTCCCGGCTCAGGCATAAAGGGCGCGGCGTATTTTCGTGACACGAGTGTCGTCTTTCCTTGGGACACCCGACGCGATTTCGTAACAGGTCAATGTAGGAGGAACTGTTGATCCACGAATTACCTCCGCAACAGTCCAGGTTCCTCGTTCGAAGGGGGACCACCGGCTGGATGGTTTATGATCGAGAACGCAAGGGGCCGGCGCTGTTAAAGGACCACAGCTTGGCCGAGAAGCTGTCCAAGGAACGGGCCGAACAAATAAGGCAGGCACTGGTCGATGGTTCGATTAACTGCTGGCCGTGATCCCTTGAGGTGAGCCTTATTTAGGAAAATGAAAGTCTATCCTGCGTTCAGCTCCGCTCTGGGGTCTCCACGCGGAGAACATAGCCATTCGTTCATGCCCCCCAGCCGGGCCTGGTGAGTTTGGCGATGATCTTGAGAAAATCGGCCTGCGAACAGCTGGGGCGTCGGACAAACCCACAGGCTTGTCCTTGCTTTCTGGCAGCATCAGCCGTTTTGCAAAGGCCTGTCCGTCACCCGCTAAGCACCAGACCGAGATGCTGGACCATGGAGTCCAGCCGCGCCGTGCGTCGCGCGGATGACGCCAATATCCCGTCGGCGAAACGCTCAGTGAAGATCTGGCGTCCGCACGACGGCGTCGCAGCGGAAGCGTTCGATGATCACCACGAGCTCTACGAACGCGGCGCCAGCGACAGATCGGTCACGCGTCGGCGTTTTTGGATACGCCGTGGAATCGTCCCGCACCTGCCACTCAACTTTCATCCAGCAGCGCTTACAGTCTCGGGTTGATGCAGCGAGGCCGACCTTTGGACCATCCGGGCTGGATGCGCCGACGTGGTTTTGCAGCAAAATCGGCGATCTGCTGCCGATGGCGCCATGGGGCCGTTCTTCGTTGTAGTCTCCACTTTTTCTTGGGCGTCCGCAAGGCTGAGGAACCGGTGCGTGTTGAGGCATTCGACCCGGAAGGCGCAGTCTTCGATGAACGCGTTGTCGGTTGGCTTACCGGGCTGGAGAAGTCCAGCGTGACACCGCGTTGGTAGGTCCAGAGGTCCAGATCGCGCGACACGAACTCGCTGCCTTCATCGACGCGGATCGTTGCCGGGAACCCCAATTCCTTGCAGGCGCTTTCCAGGATCGCCACGACGTCGCTGCCGCGGAAGGTGAACCGTGGCGCCAGTCCTGCAGCATCTCCTCGTGGAGCGACAGCCGAGATCCTCATCGGTAGCAGCCGCTACCGAAAGGGATGCACAGATTGAAAAAAAATCGAGGTTGTGACCGAGACGCGATTAAACGACCCCACCAATTTATGCAGGAGATTGCACGGCTCAGGTTAGTTAGCTTGCAGGGTGCTAGCGACTTTGGGGAGATATGTCAGTGTTGATCGTTGAAACTATTTTGAAGCCAGACCAGTTTGGCGGTATTGGACTTTTCTCCGCTACTCTTTTGCCTAAAGGTGCATTGATTTGGATTCATAACCCAATCGTTGACATTGCCGTGACACCTGAACAGTACGCAACTTTACCTCGAACATTTCAAGCTTTACTTGATAAGCACGCCTATCCAAGAGACCTCGACGTTGATGATGGTGTTTTAGAGTACAATGCTGACAACGCTCGTTTCATGAATCACAGCAATCAACCAAACACATACCAAGACGATCATTGCCGAATTTTCACAGCCCGAGACGTACAACCGGGTGAAGAACTAACTTGCGATTACTTGTCTTTCGATCCAAGGTGCGACTTATCGTGGGTTAAAGTGCTATCGCCGAATGTTGGTGCCGGAGCGGGCTAGGCGACAGTGGATTGAGTCGGGTCTGCGACTTCGATTCCCGTTGGCTAATTTAACGCGGGAGAGTTGCGTCAACTGGTTGTGGCCATCGACGCGACGCAGCTTTTCTCGGCGGCCTCGGCGAGCTTGAGGATCGTAGCGAGCCTTGTTCGAAAGACATCCCTTGAACGGTGCGCCGGAACGCGCTGGCCAACGCGCTTTCAATGAGGTTGGTAGTCCCCTCATGTGGAGTCCTCTAAATGTGTAGCGCCAGTCAAAGACTTCGTTACCGGCGCGCTTTTCCGCGAATGTCGGCAACGAGTCCTGGCAGTGACAACACTGGGCTGCTGTTATGTTCTCCTGTGATTTTCCGGGGTAATTGATGAGGCGCTTCATGAAGAAGTAGATCCTGGAAAGCGAACGCTTAGCCCGAATACTTCGATGACGCCATTGACGAGAGCGGCCCTGTTCGGGTGATCGACGTATTTCTCGATTCGCTCGGTTTGGCTGAGATGCGCTTCGAGGTTGCGGAGCCAGCGGGCAGCGTCGCGCCCCCACTTTGCTCCTCGAACTCTGCCAAGAGATGGACTTATTGGCAACGACGAGGCGCCGCCACCGATGGCAGCAAGTTCAATGCCGTGAACAGCCGGGACAGGAACTTCACGTGCACGAAGATGGAGCGACGGCGTGCTCAGTTGGAGGAGAGCGTCGCGCGCTGAGTCAATTCGACGCGACCAAGCGCCAGGAGCCGGTGGAGGCGCTGGCCGCGAAGGAGACAAGGCTTGCCCAGAAGCTGACAAAGCTGACAAGCTTGTTGGCTACGAGGAAGCGCCTGCTGCTTGGTGATCTTCGCGGTCAGGGCCAGACCTAAATCGTAGGCGGCAGTTCCGCTTATGGCAACAATTCTCGTGCCATCAGCAGATCTCTCAGCAACGATCTGCTGGCCCCACACGGGAATTCCTTTGCTGCTGCTCAAGGCGGAGAGTGGCGCCGGAACGGTTAGGCAGCGCCTTAAGCGACGAAGAAGTATCGAGCTCGAGCAATCCGGCAACGGAGGCCTCAGGTGATCTTCCTTGAGCTATTTCAGCTAGGGGACTGGCTTGAGGTACAACCTTGTTCACCTCACGGATCTCGGCGGCGGTAGCTGACCCTAAAATGCTCGATCCGCGTGGTCGGAATCATGGAATTGCTCCGGAAGCATTGCTGGAGCGGAGACACCACCGGGTGATGCAGCGGGAGAGGAAGTCACGGCCCTTATCGACGTGATACCAAGTAAACGACCTCAATGGCGCCTAACGACAAACGCGCAGCCCCGCTGGAATTCGGAGCCGCCGGCTCGCATCCTAACCCGACATAATCCGATCATCTGAACGATGCTTGGCAGCCTTGCCGCCGCCTCACGGGAGCACCCGATCACGCCTAAGCCTGATCAACGAAAGGTGTGATCTCTCGCTTGCGCAGAGCAAGCACCGCCCCCCGACCGGCCTTTCGAACCGGTTCACTGCTCCGTGGTATCTCCGCCTACGCACCTCTTGATGAAACTCCTCCTGGACTCCCCAACGACCTTCTGATCGATCGCCTGCTTCAGGCAGTCGCGTCGATCCGCGTTGCATCGAATCGTGCTTGCACTCCGAGGTAAGTCATTTCGCTTTGTGGTTGGAATTTTCGTCGCGGTTCGGCGCCCTTAAGTTGTTTGACGAAGTCTTGCTGAAACACAGTGCCGCTAAACTTCCTGTTAGGTAATTAGCCCTGTTCTTTTTTATCGCACAGACAATCAAGTCAACCAAACGGCCATTGAGCTTTGGAATTGGCGCAGTCTGTGAACGGGCTCATATCGAAGAGCCATCTGACGGGCTACGATCACCTCGAAAATCCGCGGTGGAATATCTGTCAATTCAAAGTCAATCGATGGGGGTGATCATGCCCATCATACTGGACTTGCTCTATCGCGAATATTGCCGCGCCCGTCTCGCTGAAATGCGCAAGCAGCTTCTGATCGCAGCTGAACGCTTTGAAGCACTCGAAGCGGACTACCTTATTTCGGATCAGAGTGACGACGAGAGGGCGGCGGCATACCGCAAGACCGGTCGCGGCGCGCCGCATTGAAGCAGCCAAGACCGGCAATCTCTCCCGCGTGGTAGTGGCCAAGCAATTCAACAGTCTGGGAGACAGCGATGAACACACCCGAATGCTATACCTTCACGGTGACCTGCGTCTCGTGCCTGACCATCATAGGAATGATGGTCGTTGGGGTGTGGTGAGCATGACTGTCTGCTGAAGCGGTAGCTTTAGCGAGTGCGAAACGAAGTTGGTCGGCACGCTTCGCTTTGCCCACCCGACGAGATCAGCGGCTGGAAAAACGCCGCTCGCGGGCCTTGTAGAGATGGTCGCTGATCAGTTGCCGCAGCTTGGCCCGGTCGTCGAATTCGAGCTGGACGGCGAATGGGACGATGCCGGTAGGGCACGCCATCGCTGCGATGCAGGCGCGCAAGATCATTTTCGTCGTCACCAGCGTGAGCTGCTCGCGCTGTGCCTCCGCTGCAAGCGCGGCGAGTTCCTCGCGCGAGAACATGTGATGATTGTCGAAGCGGCGCGTGCGCGCGACCTCGATGCCGCTGGCCTCCAATGTGCGGAGGAAGTGCTGGGGATCGCCGATTCCGGCGAAGGCGAAGACCCGCTCGCCGAGCAGCTGCGCGAGCGAGGCCGCATCCGGCTTCAGGCGCGCGCGCAGCTTGGGCTCGTTGCGTTTGGCGACCTCGGCGGCGACATCGTTGACGGCGAGTCTGGCTCTCGTCTTGCCAAATTCATAAAAAGGTCAGGCCGCGCCGACGTCCTCTCGAGAGGAAGCACTGCTTGAAGCCGGAAAACTCGCTTAGGGATTCCATCAACTCGCCACGCGGGAGTGTCGTCGGGACTGCCGTGCTCTACCCAATTTCGTTCGGAAATCTCGCGAATTTTCGTGCCACAAAAGCGCTCGCTGCCGACCCTCGAGACCCCGAGTCAGCCGTCATGACGTCATCGGGCACCGTATCCCAGAATGTGCGCAGCAGTTTCTGCTTGAGTGTGCCTTCGTCGTGCTCCGGCTTGAAGAACCAGCGCGGCATCTTCAGTCCAAGTCCTGGCGTTAGGCCGAGGGGCACCGTACCCGACCAAAGACCTCGGCGAATCTTGCTCAATCTCGCAGTTACTCACCCAGCAAACGCTCGACCAACTCCCAATCCCTGCAAAGATGGCCTGCGAACTGATTCTGATATTGTCTGATCATACGCAGATTGTGCCGCTTGACGTCGGAGCCGCAGATGTGCTGTTCACCAACGCACTTGATGACGATGGCCTGCGGCTCGATCTTTGCCCCTCGGTTCACTTTCGCACGTAACGAGGAGGTAGAAAGCCGCAATGTTGTGAGACCGCGCGCCGCAGCGTAATCGAGGGGCTCGTAATAGCATAAGACGAAATATCTGTAATCCTTGAGATCGCGACTGTAGTCTGCCCCGAAGTAGCGCAAGTGAAGTGCCGTTCCAAAGCGATAGAAAACAGCAAGCCCGGTTATCTCGTTGTTGCACTCGGAAATTGCTGCGGCACCGAACTTCGACACACCCGCCTTTCTCTGCCCGGCGAGTATCCTTTCCATCCAGTCGCGACCCTGGGTGCTTCCGTGTCGAGACCTGTTTTGGGTTATGAGATCAGCGACTATGGAGTCATCGAGTTCTTCGGCTGAGGCCCATCCGATCTTCCCCCCGGCTCGCCGGAACGCCGCGACTTCAGACTTGCTTTGATTACGATCATGCGCGCACGAGGCCGCCATCATCCCGGCCACCCCTGTATCCGGCACTTCTAGATACGCTTCGGCAGAATGCAAAACGACCGTACCCCCAATGTGCTCCGCGAATTCCACCGCCGCCGGGTAGGGCATGTACGGCACTACAACGCCGGCATATCCCCGCTCCTGAGCATAGTTTAGAGCGCTGCGTCCCAACTCGCCTAAAGCCTCATACCTTCGCCTGCCCTGAATGCAGGGTATCTCGTTGTGGGTGTTGCGCCGACCACCCAGCCAGAGAAAACTTTGTTGCCAACGGCCGGGAACTCCAGCCATGCAATCTGGCAGGAAGAACAAACCAGGTGATTGGTCTCCCTCCCAAAGCGTGCACGCAGCCACGACTCCGGCCGCCCCGCGGACCGCAAGCACGTCCGTTGCGCCGAGCGAATGTTCGAGCGCTCGCAGCCACCGGTAGCTGTTATAGAAATTGTTATCACCGACGAGGGCATCCCATTCATGCTCGTCAAAGCCGCATAGACCTTCCGCGACCGCTGAGGAGAACGGGACTAACAACTTGCTCCTGAATGGTACAAACGTCATGGGTGTCGCCCCGCATGGCGTGGGACACGGACGCCTTCAATGATGATCGCGTGCGGGCTTTGGAGATATGCATGTAGCTCCGTGGGAAGCTGATCTATACGGGCGCATGTGGGCACAAACAGTTCTCTCCATTTCAATGATCGGAACCCGGCTTGTGCTAATGAACTCTCCAAAGAGGGAGCGGGCCAATGCCATGCAAATACGCCGCCTTGTTCTCCATTTTTGCAGAACTCGACCTTAATACGCCCACCTTCTAAATATGGGTTCTCAGGATCGTCTACGACGAGCCTGAAGCCACAGGGTTCGTACCAGTTTGGATGTGGATTGTAAGCTGGATGAGTGGACAACGATATCAAGCGCCCGCCAGGACGCAACAGTTCGGCCATTTCGGCGCACATGCTGTCCAGCTCACTTTTGGTGGCGGCATAGGGCAGCACATAGGATGCAAGTACCAAGTCGAATTGGGCTGCCATGTTGGCATGGAGATGAGTGACGAAGGAGAGATTGATCCCCTCTTTTTCTGCGCGACGCCGCGCGTAGTTTAGCATGCCTGGCGCCGGATCATATCCTACAACAGAGGCTGCTCCGCGTTGCTTAAGTATTCGCGAATATGCCCCCGCGCCGCACCCAAAATCGAGGATGGAGAAGCCATCAACGTCACCCATCACCTCTAGTACGCTCGGCACTTCGATGTATTTTTGAAGGGGCCATTCAGTCATATTCTCGTGCAGACTTGCAAATTCATCGAATTGGGCCGCGCTGTCGGACACGGACGCGCCTCTCGAGGCGCCGTCCCCGTGTTGGCACGAACCCAGTGTTTTTTCTTCGGGTGACGGGCAAGAACCGCCGGACAACGCAACTTTGGCTGGGAACGGTGAGGATGCGAGACTCATGCTTCGATCCGTTCTGACCAGACCGAAACTGTCTTAGATCTGTCGAGATATTTTTCGTAGAGTTCTTCGAGCATTTTCTTGCCGACGACGGCGAGCTCAGCTTGATAGGCTTTGCGATCGGTCACCTCAATGCGCTCGATATAGTCCCACGGCCCGCCTGATATGCCGACGCCGGTTTCCGTGATGCGGTGCGTCGAATAGCTGACGATAGTCTTCAATTTACTGGCGACGACATAGTCGACCTCGCGTTCGAAGCGTTCATACTCCGCTGCGCTGACACCCGGCTTCAGTGCGGCAAATACAAATCGGACAACAGCCATTTTCGATCCTTCTCGTGTCGCGGCATATCAAAATCCAAGCGGCCAGCTCTGAGCCAAGAGAGTCGGCAACGATCGCCTCAGTGCATTCCAGGGCGCACTTGCGCTGGCCCCTTAGCTGATGGACATCGCTCGGCGAAAATGCTCACACCAAACGCGCAGAGCGCCTCGTGCCCTAAGGGAACACATCGGTGAGGGTGCTCCGAGAACATGAGCGATGGTGGGCACGCGTTCGATGATTGCCGATTGCCGTCCGTGATGCTCGGCGCACTCCTAAGCATCGCTACCACTCTCAGGGCGTGAATAAGGGCCAAGTGCTGTACAGCACGAACGACAAAGGCAATCGCGCCGCACCCGGCGGGCTTTCAATTCACGGCCTGTCGATGGCCTTGATGTGATTAGCCGAGCAAGGGCCATATGAACTCCGGGCTGCGCTATCTGCCAGACGGCCACATTGAAACGAGTTTGCGCAGGACCTCAGCAAAGTGCGTGCCACAAACGGCTTATGCCACTTGCGTAGCAGGCGGACAAAACAACCACTTCACGCCGTACGGCGGAATACTTGCGGTCTTGTCGAATTTCGCACATGCACGTCTTGATCCACACACGGCTGAATATGATCAGCCGGCGACTGCGCGGCAGCGCCCTCTTCGCGGGCTTCCACCACGCCGATAAAATAACAAGGCGAAATGGGTGGACCGAATGTATCACACGATGAATGTGAATTCCTCTCGGCTACTCACCACACCGGAGCGATGTTAGATCGGGCAACGAGGTCGATGGGGAATGTCAGTATCTGGCCGAGTGAGCGAACATTCTGGGCCCCGCGGCTCCATTTAGGCGCCGAGCCATCGTCAGCAGAAGTCCCCCGGAATGCTTGATCAGCGTGATGATATACGTCTCGCAGCGTGTCCGGGAACCGGCCCAAATAGCTTGTAAAGCCGTTCGGTACTGGCATGCAAATTGCCAGCTCCGTGGCTAGCCAAATGGGGGGATTCATTGACCTGCCAACCCCTCTAGCTTGCCGCCTGACTCGAAAGACGATGTGGTTCAACGCTAGTTGCGGAGCATATTGACCTGCATGTGCGGAATTGTCGGCATTGTGGGACGCCGTCCGGTCTCCGAGCAATTAATCGTTTCCCTGAAGCGGCTAGAATATTGTGGCTATGACTCTGCAGGCGTGGCAACGCTGGAAGGCGGTCATTTCTACCGACAGCGTGCCGAGGGCAAGCTCAAGGCGTTAGAGAACCGCCTGCGCGCCGCGCCGGTGTGGGGGCATACCGGCATCGGGCATACCCGCTGGACCAGCCACGGAAAGGCGAGCGCGAAGAACGCCCATCTGCATGCGACTGACAATGTGTCGGTCGTTCATAACGGCGTAATCGAAAATTATCCTGAGCTGCGCGCCGAGTTGGAACGAAAGGGTGCACAATTCGCCTCCGAGACGGACACAGAGGTAGTCGCTCACATAGTCGAATCCCATTTGATCAAGGGCTATTCGCCTAAGGACGCGGTGAAGGCTTCGCTGCCCAAACTGCGTGGTCCGTTCGCGCTGGTTTTTCTGTTCAAGGGCTACGACGATTTATTGATCGGGGCCTGCAATGGGTCGCCGCTTGCTATCGGCCATGGCGACGGAGAAATGTATCTGGCGTCGGATGAGATTGCACTTGCGCCTTTCACGGAGAGCATTACCCATTTGGAAGACGGCGACTGGGCCGTTCTGACCCGCAACTCCTTCACGATCTACGACATGCAAGGCGTCATTGCCCATCGCGAGGTGCTGAAATGCAGAGCCTCGCCGGCTCTCATCCGAAAGGCAAATTATCGTCCTTTCATGCTCAAGGAGATCCACAGGCAACCGAAAGTCGCCGGCCATACGCTGGCGCGCTATGTCGACGCGTCGGCCGATCGCGTCGCATTCCCTCAGACGCTGCCATTCGACTTCAATGACATTGGCCGAATATTGATCACCGGCTGCGGCACCGCACGCCATGCCGGCCACATCGGCAAATACTGGTTCGAGCGGCTGGCCCGCATCCCCGTCGAGGTCGATGTCGCTTCCGAATTACGCTACCGGGAACCACCCTTGCGCGAGCGCGATCTCGCCATCCTCATTTCGCAATCCGGCGAGACGGCTGATACGCTGGCTGCGCTGCGTTTTGCCAAATCTCAGGGACTGCGCACGCTCTCCGTAGTCAACGTGCCGAGCTCGACAATTGCGCGAGAGAGCGAGACCGTGCTGCAGACGCTGGCCGGCCCCGAAATGGGCGTCCCCTCGACCAAAGCCTTCTCGTGCCAGTTGATCGTGCTCGCGGCTCTTGCGATCGCCAACGGGAGAGCGCGTGGTGAATTGTCCCGGGCCACCGAGGCCACGCTCGTACAGGAGTTGCTCGAAGTTCCTCGCCTGATGACAGCTGCACTTGCAACCGAACCGCAAATCGAGAAGCTCGCGCGGGAGGTCGCCAAGTCGCGTGGCGTGCTATGTCTCGGTCGCGGCAGCTCCTTTCCGCTGGCGCTGGAAGGAGCGCTGAAGCTGAAAGAAATCGCCTATATCCACGCCGACGGCTATGCTGCGGGTGAGCTTAAACACGGTCCGCTTGCGTTGATAAGCGATGGTGTGCCTGTCGTGGTGATCGCCCCTTCCGACTCGCTGTTCCAAAAGACGGTCTCAAACATGCAGGAAGTTGCAGCAAGAGGTGGCAACATCATCCTAATAACCGATCCAAAGGGGGCCGAGGCGGCCTCTGTGAACTCGCTCGCGACCATCGTATTGCCTGACATGGGGGCAAGCTTTACTCCGATAGTTTATGACATTCCGATGCAGCTCTTGGCGTATCATACTGGGTTGCTGATGGGCACAGATGTTGACCAGCCACGCAATCTCGCTAGGTCTAAGTCGGTCATTGTCGAATAGGTTGCCTTGATTTTCGCCGATCCGACGCTCACCACCAGAATATCGGCGTACTTCGAGCGGGTTGGTGACATCGGTCAAGTTGCGTCGAGCGCGCCGCAGCTTGACTCTACCTTTGAACCTAAGCTGAACTGCAAGACGCCGGCCTTGGGCGATACCCCGCTCAGCACTTTACGTGACGCAATCAGCATCGCGCCAACCCTTCTTCGGGGCGTGACCATCCTGCATAACGACCAACGCTTCATGGCTCGGGGCGCGTCTTTCAAACGGCGCTCAAGATCTTCCGGTTTTCTTCCCAAATGCAGGAACTTGCCGGCGCCGCGGCTGTGGCGTGCTCATCTGGGCGGCGACGACCTCCCCGTCATTCATTGGCTGCACGATCGACCTGTTTGTAAGTGTGAGGAGCAGCCAGAGCGCAAGTTCAAGAAGACAGAATTGACGTGCCGACTGACGTCAATGAGATTGTCGATCACGTCAGCTGCGCCGGACCCTTTCGCTTCATTCTGCGTGTGCAGTGTTTTGCGAAAAGATCATGCTCAAACAATTACCTAAAGCGCGATGACGATTTCTTCCTAATCTCATCGCCCTTTCAGGCGGTGTTCCTAAATAACCATGCAGCGAGCGTTGTGGCCGCAAGGGCCCCAATCAGTTGCGCGATGATGAAGGGAACAACGCTACTCGGAGCGATACCGGCAAAGGTGTCGGACAGCGATCGTGCGATCGTCACCGCGGGATTGGCGAACGAAGTGGATGCGGTGAACCAGTAGGCGGACGTTACGTACAAGCCAACGGCGTAAGGAACCACAGCGGGAGTTCGGCTCGCGCAGCCGAAGATCGTGACGAGCAAACCGAACGTTGCGGCGGCTTCTGCGATCCACTGTCCTGCTCCGGTTCGTTGTGTGAACGAGACTTGCCAGAGCGGAATATCGAACATCAAATGTGCCGCAAAGACCCCCGCGAGCGACCCGGCAATCTGCGCGAGAATATAGGCCCACAGGGCTCGCCACGTCAGTTCGCCTCGCAAGGTCAAGGCCAGACTGAGCGCGGGATTGAAGTGCGCTCCCGACAGCGGCCCGAAGACCAGGATCAGGACCACCAGGATCGCACCAGTGGAGATGGTGTTGCAGAGAAGCGCGAGCGCGACGTTGCCGCCGGCGAGCCGCTGCGCCATGATACCGGACCCGACCACGGCAGCGAGAAGGAACGCCGTGCCGAGCCCCTCCGACACAATGCGTCGTCCCAAGGACGGCATCAGAATTGTCCGAGCGGCGCATTTCGTAGGACCGATCTCCTCAAGTCCGCTCTTTCGCGCCATTTCATCTCGCTGATCATCGGGTTGCATTGAGTGTTCCTGCACAAGGGACATTTTGGCTGGTCGACCGCTTGGGCCGCTCACGCTCGTCGCAAGGATGCAATGAAGCGGCTCAATTCAGCGGTCAACTCAGAACTGCTCTTGGACAGCGCCTGCGCCGACTGCAGGACGCCGCTTGCAGCTGTATCCGTGGTTGCGGCGCCATGGGCGACCTGGCTCATTCCGCTCGCAACCTCCGAGGTTCGCGCGGCGGTCTGCTGGATGTTGTGCGCAATCTCGCGCGTTGCCAACAGCTGCTGTTCAACAGACTCCGACACAGCACCCGAAATCTGCGAGATGCGGTCGATCGTTGCGCTAATGGAAACGATTTCAATCACCGATTTGCGGGCGACTGACTGCATCGAGCCGATTTGCGCGGCAATCTGCGAGGTGGCATCAGACGTCTGATCCGCCAAAGCCTTGACTTCCTGCGCGACCACCGCAAAGCCGGTGCCGTATTCGCCCGCACGTGCGGCTTCAATCGTGGCGTTGAGGGCAAGCAAGTTGGTCTGGCGTGCCACTTGCGCAATGAGTCGAACGACGTCGCCGATCCGTTCGGCCGCATCAGTGAGCTCGGATATCTGCCTGTCAGTCTGCGCCGCCTGGCGGACCGCCTCCAGCGCAATCTTCGAGGATTCCTGCACCTGCCGCCCAATTTCGGAGGCAGAGGTCATCATCTGTTCCGTCGCGGCAGCAATGAGCTGGATATTGGAAGAGGCGCTGTCGGATGCTGCCGAGACGTGGCTCGAAACGCCGGTCGTGTGCTTGGCCGACTGAGTAAGCCCAAGAGCCGCGCTTTCAAGCTGGCGGGAGGCGTTAGCCAGCGTCTGAATGACGTTACCGACGGCCGCCTCGAACGCATCAGCAAGCCGCTCTAGCTCCGCGCGGCTTCGCTCGCCCTGCAGGCGGTCGCGTTCCAACTGTTCGGCAAGGTCGCGCTCAGCCTTCAGGCGCATGCCCTGCTTGAAGTCCTCGACCGCCCGTCCCATGTCCCCGATCTCATCTTTACGATCAAGACCCGGCAGAACAATCTCGAACTGACCGGCACCAAGCTGACGCATCGCCACCGTCATACGTGAAATGGCACCGCCAATGCGATGGCCGAACAGCAGCGCAAACGTCGCGACCAGGCCCATCGCCCCAACCACCAGCCAAAACAGGAGATCGCGGGCATTTGCCGCGCGCAAGCCAGCCGCGGCGCTTCGGCGATCGGCTTCTGCAATTGCCTGTGCCAATGCCGGTCGATGGCTGCCATAAACCTTGGCAATATCCTCCATCTCCTCGTTCAGCGACTGCTGGACCAACATGAAGGCAGAAAATGCGGCTTGATAGGACTTGAGAAGCCTCTCAAGTTCGGGGCGAATACCCGGTGAGAGATCTGAGGTGGCCAGCAGCCCGGCGAATTCGGCGCCAGACTTGTCAAAATCCTGGCCGTATTTTTCTTCGCCGTGCAGCATGAAATCCTTTTCATACCCGCGCATCCTCTCCATGAGAACGGTCAACCTTGGCTGGTCGAGCTCGGCAAGCCGCCCTTCCAGCTGAAGCTCGGCCGTGCGCAGCCCGCCCTGGAGCCCCTCCTCGGCGTTAAAACCATGCGCGCGCTCGGCCGAGACGATGTTCTGAAAGCGAGCGGCGTAGAGGTCGATCCCGCTCCGCAGTCCGGAAGAGCTCTTGAGAGGATCGCCCTCAGGCAATCGCGCCGCAATGCCTTCGATGTCGCCGAGCATCGCCATTTCGTGCTTGAGCAGCTCGGCATGGCGCTCAATCATTGCCTCGTCGCGCCGACGCAGGAATTCGGTCGTCACATGTTGCGATTCCAGAAAGCTCTGGGAGAGCGCCGCAAACCGGTCACGGACGCGAGCGGCCTCGTCCGCATCACCCTGGACCTGCGCCGCGTGGTTCAGCCCGACCAGGCAGATCGCGCCGGTCGCAATGACCGCGATAATGCCAAGCAGGCCGATCTTTAATCGCAAGGAGGCACTGAATGTTCGGCTGGCCGGGATCTGCAGCTTGAGCAAGCGCCACAATGGGGTGCGTTTGAACGAGAGCGCGCGAAGTGCGAGAGCTGAGAACAATGCTTTCTTTCCTTAAATGGCGCATGGCTTGCCAATCCTGCGGCCGATGAAAAACTGTAAGACGTGAGACTATCACTCAACGCTAAACATGCCGCTGCCGTTTGTCGGCGACGGCCCAGCCAAGTCTAGGGCGAACTGGCAGACAGACCGATCTGCCAGGGGATTGGGTGCATTTGTGCTCGCCAAGGAGACCATCAGGACGAGCGCACAGGTCAGTTGGGGCTCATCATTCAAGTGGCTCGTTAGCGGCAGCATAGGGGGCCCACGGCGGCTCCACGCGAGGGAAGAACTCGGTTTTACGGGAACAGGCCGCGTGTTTCCTTGGCACCGCGAACACGCTCGACGCCTATTGCCATGGCCGCGGTGCGATTGAACAGATTTTCGCCTTTGCTTCGCGCCAGGACACGCTCGAAAGCACGATCCAGGAGTTGATACTCCCGGCGCATGACTTCCTCCTCCTCCCAGAACAATCGCTGAAGGTCCTGCACCCATTCAAAGTAACTGACGACAACACCTCCCGAATTGCAGAGAATATCGGGAATGACGAACACCTCGTCCTGGCGTCCTTCCAGAATTCGGTCAGCTTCCGGCGTGGTCGGTCCGTTGGCGCCTTCGGCAAGGATCCGGCAGCGCAGTTTAGCGGCCATTCCAGCGTCGACGACCCGTTCGACGGCAGCCGGAACAAGCACGTCGCACGGCACGGTCAGGATCTCCGCAGGATCCAGAGCGAGCTCATTGGAGTAGCCATCAAGGCTTCCTTGCGAGGCTGCGTGCCGGACCAGTTGTGGTATGTCGAGCCCACGAGGGCGGTAGAGCGCGCCGGTGTGATCGCTGACCGCGATCACTTTCACTCCCATGTTATGCAGCTCAAGCGCGGCGATCGAACCGACGTTTCCAAATCCTTGAACAACCGCCGTTGAGCCATTGAGACGGATTTTGAGCTCGTCTGCAGCGCGCCTGACCAGATGAGCCACACCCCGGCCTGTCGCTTCACGACGGCCGAGCGTTCCACCAGCGCTGACGGGCTTGCCCGTCACGATCTCGGTGACGGTTTGGCCCTGGTACATCGAATAAGTATCCATGAACCAGGCCATGATCTGCTCGTTCGTACCGAGGTCAGGAGCCATAACATCGGTGTGTGGCCCAACGAAGGGGATCATTTCCTGCATATAACGGCGCGAAAGCGCCTCAAGCTCGCGCTTCGACAAGGTCGAGGGGTCGACATTGATGCCGCCCTTGGCCCCGCCATACGGCAATCCGACCAGGGCACATTTCCAGCTCATCCAAATGGCGAGCGCTGCAACTTCGCCGAGGTCGACTGTGGGCGCGAACCTGGTGCCCCCTTTTGTCGGGCCAAGCGTCAAATGATGCTGTACCCGGTAGCCCTCGAACACCGCGGTGGTGCCATCATCCCGGTGAATTGGACACGATACTGTGACAGATCGCTTCGGCAACAACAGGCGCGGTCTCGCATCATCCGGTATGCTCAGGTAATTCGCGATCACCTCGAATTGCTTTACGGCCATCTCAAACACTGGCCCACGATATGCAGTCACGCTAGCTCCTCAAGCTGGATATGAAAAATTGAACGCTCATGCGTCGGGACGCTTTGGGCCCTGAACAGGTGATGCGATTTCGGGACGTGGAGATGGTCGCCGTTACCGCAAGAGCGCAGCTTGCGCTCACGCCGAATAGAGGACCAATGCCACGAAAGCGAGATTGACGAGGGCGGCCACGATCGCCAGCAACCAAGTAGTCGCAGGCGAAATGTCTGGAGTATCTTGCGAGTCTGGGATCCAAAGGGGCGGCGGCGGCATCTCAATGTCTCCGAAAGCTTGCATTGCAGTGGATCGAGCAAGCAAGATGAAATTGCCTCGTGGCCATCAGGCGAGCCAGTTGTTCAAATCTATGGCGCGGCCGCGCTGATCTTGATCAAGAGTAGAGAGGCTCTGAACCATGTTTAGCTCGTGGCGTTCACATCGCCTTGACGATGTTCTCGGTGACCTTCTTGGCGTCGCCGAGCAGCATCATGGTGTTGTCGCGGTAGAACAGGGGATTGTCGATGCCCGCATAGCCCGAGGCGAGCGAGCGCTTGATGAACATCACCGTGCCGGCCTTCCAGACCTGGAGCACCGGCATGCCGTAGATCGGCGAGGTCTTGTCCTCTTCCGCCGCAGGATTAGTGACGTCGTTGGCGCCGATCACGAAGGCGATGTCGGCCTGCGCGAACTCGGAGTTGATGTCCTCGAGCTCGAACACCTCGTCGTATGGCACGTTGGCTTCGGCGAGCAGCACGTTCATGTGGCCGGGCATGCGGCCGGCGACCGGGTGAATGGCGTATTTCACCTCGACGCCCTCCTTCTTCAGGATGTCGGCCATCTCGCGCAGCGCGTGCTGGGCCTGCGCCACCGCCATGCCGTAGCCGGGTACGATGATGACTTTGGAGGCGTTCTTCATGATGAACGCCGCATCGTCCGCCGAGCCGAGCTTGGCGGGCTTCTGCTCGCCCGTGCCGCCGCCGGCCGCGGCCGTCTCGCCGCCGAAGCCACCGAGGATGACCGAGATGAAGGACCGGTTCATCGCATGGCACATGATGTAGGACAGGATCGCGCCCGAGGAGCCGACCAGCGCGCCGGTGATGATCAGCGCGGAATTGCCGAGCGTGAAGCCGATGCCCGCGGCCGCCCAACCCGAATAGGAGTTCAGCATCGAGATCACGACCGGCATGTCGGCGCCGCCGATCGGGATGATCATGAGCACGCCGAGCAGAAGCGCCAGGATGACGTTGAGCCAGAAGAACACCGGGCTGCCGGTGACGACGAGGCCGACGATGCAGGCGACCAGCGCCACCGCAAGCGCGACGTTGATCACGTGGCGGGCCGGCAGGATGATCGGAGCGCCGCTCATGCGCGCCGAGAGCTTGAGGAATGCGATCACCGAGCCGGTGAAGGTCAGCGCGCCGATGGCGACGCCGAGCGACATTTCGACCAGGCTCTGGGTGTGGATATTGCCGGGCGTGCCGATGTCGAAAGCCTCGGGCGCGTAGAACGCGCCGGCGGCGACCAGCACCGCGGCCATGCCGACCAGCGAGTGGAAGGCGGCAACCAGCTCCGGCATCGACGTCATCGGCACGCGCCGGGCGATCACTGCGCCGATCGCAGCGCCGATCGCGATGCCGACGATCACCAGCACCCAGGCGAGCCCGTCGGCCGGCGGATGGTTGGCAAGCGTGGTGGCGACCGCGATCGCCATACCGATCATGCCGAACAAATTGCCCTGGCGCGACGAAGCCGGGCTCGACAACCCGCGCAGCGACAGGATGAACAGCACTCCCGCCACGAGATACAGAAATGCAGAGAGGTTGGCGCTCATCTCAGGTCCCCATTGATCCCATCAGCCCGAGGTGGCCGCTTACTTCGACTTCTTCTTGTACATCGCCAGCATGCGCTGGGTGACAAGGAAGCCGCCGAAGATGTTGATGCAGGCAAAGATCAGCGCGACAAAGCCGAAGGCACGGGCCCAGCCCGAGCCGCTCGAGACATTGGCGACGCCGCCGGCAAGCAGCGCGCCGACCACGATCACCGAGGAGATCGCGTTGGTCACGCTCATCAGCGGCGTGTGCAGCGCCGGCGTCACCGACCACACCACGAAATAGCCGACGAAGACGGCGAGGACGAAGATCGACAGCCGGAAGATGAAGGGGTCGACGACCTGTGCAGCGTGCTCCATGGAGATCTCTCCTTACGCCCAATTAAGCTGACTTGGGCTGGAAGTTCGGGTGGATGACGGCGCCGTCTTTCGTCAGCGCCGTGGCCTTGACCAGCTCGTCGTCCCAGTTCACGGCGAGCTTCTTCTCCTTCTTGTCGACCATGGTCTCGATGAAGGCGAACAGATTGCGGGCATAGAGGCCGGAGGCCGAGGCCGCCACGCGGCCGGCGACGTTGGTGTAGCCGACGATCTTGATGCCATCGAGGTCGACGACCTCGCCCGGCTTCGCACCTTCGACATTGCCGCCGCGTTCGACCGCGAGATCGACCAGCACCGAGCCCGGCTTCATCGACCTGACCATGTCGGCACTGACCAGCTTCGGCGCCGGACGGCCCGGAATCAGCGCGGTGGTGATGACGATGTCCTGCTTCTTGATGTGCTCGGCGGTTAGCGCGGCCTGCTTGGCCTGGTATTCCCTCGACATTTCCTTGGCGTAGCCGCCAGCGGTCTGCGCGTTCTTGAACTCCTCGTCCTCGACCGCGAGGAATTTCGCACCGAGCGACTCCACTTGCTCCTTCGTCGCGGGCCGGACGTCGGTCGCGGTCACGACGGCGCCGAGGCGGCGCGCGGTCGCGATCGCCTGGAGGCCCGCAACGCCGACGCCCATCACGAACACCTTGGCAGCGGGCACGGTGCCGGCCGCAGTCATCATCATCGGAAAGGCGCGGCCGAACGCCTCGGCGCCCTCGATTACGGCGCGGTAGCCGGCAAGGTTGGCCTGCGAGGACAGCACGTCCATCACCTGCGCACGGGTGATGCGCGGCATCAGTTCCATCGCGAAAGCGGCAATGCCGGCATCGGCCATCGTCTTCAGCGCGGCCTCGTTGCCGTAAGGATCCATGATGGCGATGACGAGTGCGCCGCGCTTGTACTGCGCAAGCTCGGAGGCCTCGGGACGCTTCACCTTGATGATGATGTCGGCATCCTTCAGCGCGTCAGCACTGACGGTGGCGCCCACGGCGGTGAATTCGGAATCCGGCAGGCCCGACTTGATGCCGGCGCCGGGCTCGACGGTGATCTCGGCGCCGAGCGCCTTGAACTTTTTCACCGTATCAGGCGAAGCGGCAACGCGCGGCTCCGACGGATCGATTTCCTTGGCAACGGCGATCTTCATGACACCTCCCGGCGAGCGCCGCCTGTCTTCGTACAGCAGTATTCCGAGCGCACCGGCCTGCAGAACGCCCGAATTGGTTCGTAGTGATGACTTGTTCGCACTGGATATAAGGCTCGTTTGGCAGACTCTATCAGATGCCCTGCGCCGTTCTTTGGGG
>NZ_JADYVS010000047.1:0-22782 GCF_020194055.1 Bradyrhizobium sp. NBAIM03
CCGCCTTCCGGCATCATGGCGGTCGGCGGCTATCGCTTCCTCTCAAACGACCTGCAGGAATGGGCGCGCCGGCTCGGCCAGGGCGCGCTGCTCACGGCGCTGCCCGACCGCCTCCCCGGCCCCGGCTCCGAAGGCGGCTGCTCCCAAGGCAGCTCCCAAGGCTCCGGCGCCCGCAGCATCCCCTCAGGCTCCCCCGCAGCAAGGCGCCCCGCAGCAGGGCGCAGCTCAGCCCGCCGATCAGCAGATCCAGCTGATCTATGCGCCCTGGACCAAGTTCTGCCTCAAGGGCCAGGACGCCAATGCCAAGCAGGTCTGCTTCACCGGCAAGGACGGCCGTATCGAATCGGGCCAGCCGGTCATCGCGGCCGTGATCATCGAGCCGGAAGGCGAGCCCAAGAAGATCCTGCGCGTGACGCTGCCGCTCGGCATGCAGCTCGTGCACGGCACCCGCATCATCGTCGACAGCAACGCGCCGCTGCAGCAGCCCTATGTGATCTGCTTCCAGAACGGCTGCATGTCCGACTACGAGGCCACGCCCGAGCTCATCAACAACATGAAGAAGGGCCAGAATCTCGTTGTCCAGGCGATCAATGCCAACGGCGCGCCGCTGACGCTGCCGCTGCCGCTCGCCGGCGAATTCCAGAAGGCCTATGACGGTCCGCCGACCGATCCGAAGGTGTTCGAGGAAACCCAGAAGAAGCTGCAGGAAGAGCTGCAGAAGAAGGCCGAAGAGCAGCGCAAGAAGCTCGAGCAGCAGGGTGGTGGCGCACCGGGCGCGGCTCCGACCGGTCAGAAGTAATCGGGAGCAAATCCCGGACGTGAAAAAGGCGCTCGGTTCGAGCGCCTTTTTTGCTGGCCGACGATCACGACGATCAGTTCAGCGAGGGATTGCGCGGGCGATAGCCGCCGGCCTTGTCCTTGACGAAGATCTCGGCGACCTGGGAATGCCGGACCGGCTCGCCGGAATCGTCCGGCAACAGGTTCTGCTCCGAGACATAGGCGACGTATTCGGATTCCGCGTTCTCCGCGAGCAGGTGATAGAACGGCTGGTCCTTGTGGGGCCGCACTTCCTCGGGAATCGACAACCACCATTCCTCGGTGTTGTTGAATTCCGGATCGATGTCGAAAATCACCCCCCGGAACGAGAAGATCCGGTGACGAACGACCTGTCCGATCTGGAATTTGGCGGTCCGCGCTTTAATCATCCCCCGTCGATAGACCAGGATTGTGGCCGATGCTAGTGCCCTCAGCTGGAATTAACCTTCGTCTCCGGGGCGGATAGCCCCCAAGCCTTCAGAAAAAACTTCAGCAATGGTCGATATCCTCAATCTGGCGCTGCCTTATTTCGGCTTGATCTTCGTCGGTTTCGCTTGCGGGAAGGTCAAGTCCATCCCGGAATCGGGGCTCGCCTGGATGAACTTCTTCCTGCTCTACGTTTCGCTGCCGGCGCTGCTGTTTGCGATCATGTCGAAGACGCCGTTTTCGGAATTGAATAACCCGCCGTTCCTGGTGGCGACGACGCTCTCGACGGTCGCGGCATTCACGCTGGCGCTGGTGGTCGGCAAGCTATTCGGACGGCTGACGCTGCGCGAAGCGACGCTCGCGGGCCTCTCCGGCGGCTACGGCAATATCGGCTATATGGGCCCGGGCCTCGCACTTGCGGTGCTGGGGCCGAAGGCGGCTGCGCCGACCGCGCTGATCTTCTGCTGCGACAGCATCTTCCTGTTCACGATCGTGCCGCTCTTGATCGAGCTTTCCGACCGCGACCATCCCTCGCTCGTCCATGCTTTCGGCGTCGTGCTGAAGCAGATCGTGCTCAATCCGCTGATCATGTCGGCTTGCTTCGGCGCGGCGGTGGCGGCGCTGCATATCGAGCTGCCGGTCGCGCTCGACCGCACCATCACCTTCCTGCAGAACGCGGCCGCGCCGACCGCGCTGTTCGTGCTCGGCGTGACCGTGGCGCTCCGCCCGTTCGATCGGGTGCCGTGGGAGGTGCCGGGCGTGATCGCGGTCAAGCTGCTGATCCATCCGCTCGCGGCGTTCGCCCTGATGCTGGCGTTCGGCCCGTTCGCGCAGCCCTGGGCCGCCACCGCCGTGCTGATGGCCGCGCTGCCGCCGGCGCTCAACGTGTTCGTCATCGCCCGGCAGAACGATGCCTGGATCGAGTCCGCCTCGGTCGCGGTCCTGCTCGGCACCTTCGCGTCGGTGGTCACGCTGACTAGCGTGATGTGGGCGATCCAGACGGGACGGTTGGCGTTTCCTTGATGGTGATGAGATTGGCTTGATCTCTTCCGCGGGCCGGTGCGCTCCCTCTCCCGCTTGCGGGAGAGGGTCGGGGAGAGGGCTCTCTCCGCGTCGGGATTGTCGAGAGTGCAGAAAAAATCCCGTCGCGGAGAGAGCCCCCACCCGGCGCTTCGCGCCGACCTCCCCCGCAAGCGGGAGAGGTTGCACCGAGCCAGCGGTGAAGTCGTCCAACCTAACGCGCTTCGGAGCTACCTGCGCCAGGTCGGCGTCAGGCCTTCGCGCATGGCGAAGCGCCGGAGCGGGCCGATGGCGCCGAGGAGGTGCATGCCGACGGCGCGGACGGGCTGGAGCGGCAGGAAATCGTTGAGCAAGGAGCGGTTGGCGATGTCGATCGCAAAGGTACGGCTCAAGATGTCCGGACGCCGCGCGCGGTCATAGCGCTTGAGCACATCGTCGGCGCCGGGATCCTGTCCCGCGGCGATGGCCTCGCCCGCGAGCCGGGCAATGTCGGCGGCATCGCGCAGGCCGAGATTGAGGCCCTGGGCGCCGATCGGCGGCACCACATGGGCGGCTTCGCCGACCAGCGCGATACGGTCGCGGCCGAAGCATTTCGGACGCTCGATCGCGAGCGGGAACAGGTTGCGGCCAGGCTCCACATTCATCCGTCCCAGGATCGAATGCGACTGTTTCTCGATCGCCGCCGACAGCGCCTCGTCGCTCAAGCCGCGCAGCCGTTCAGCCTCCGCAGGCGCTGCGACCCAGACGATGCTGGAGCGGTCGCCGGGCAGGGGCACGAACACGCAAGGCCCGTGCGGCGTGTGGAACTCGGTCGAGACGTTGCGATGCGGCCGGGCATGGCTGATGTTGAAGGTCAGCGCAGTCTGGTGCAGCTCGCGCCGCGTCACGGCGATGCCAGCAGCCTCGCGGCACAGCGAGTGCCGGCCGTCGGCGCCGACCACGAGGCGCGCCGAGAGAAACTGTCCGGACGCCGTGCGCAGCGCGACGTCGTCGGCCTCGATGACGACGCTTTCGGCCTCGTCGTCGAAGCGGACGAGATTGGGCAGCTCGGCCGCGCGCGCTTCCAGCGCCAGCATCAGCGAGCGGTTGTCGATGTTGTAGCCAAACGCATCGAGGCCGATTTCGTGACAGGAGAAGCGCACCTCGGGGCTGCGGAACAGCCGGCCGGTGTCGTCGACGAGGCGCATGACTTCCAGCGCAGCCGCCTTGTCCCTGCAGCGCGACCAGACGTCGAGGCCTTCCAATAGATCGATGGAGGCGCCGAGCAATGCGGTGGTGCGATTGTCGGCATAGGGAACGCGACGCGCCACCAGTGCGGTCCGGGCACCCGCCTGCGCCAGTGCGATCGCCGCGGCAAGGCCGGCAGGTCCGCCGCCGATCACGGCCGCGTCATGGAGTGTCGATGCGTCTATCATGGAACGACATTTGACACGCCGGGCGGCAAATTCAAGCCCACCTATATTTCCCTGATTTTATGGCGAATTTTGCGATCGTGCGCCGCAATGGCGGATGTGCAAACCGGTCGCATTCTGATAGCAGAAGCCATGGATACGCAGCAGGATTCCCTGAAGCCGAGACCGGTGATCCGCGCCGCAGCCTTCTCGGTGCACATCTTTACCGCCTTCGGCGCGGCAATCGCGCTCCTGGCGATGCTGGAGGCCGTGCGCGAGCACTGGGCGGCGATGTTTCAATGGCTGGGCGTCGCCCTGATCATCGACGCGATCGACGGGCCGATCGCGCGGCGGCTCGACGTCAAGAACGTGCAGCCGAACTGGTCGGGCGACGTGCTCGATCTCGTGGTCGACTTCTGCACCTATGTCTTCGTGCCGGCCTATGCGATCGTCGCGAGCGGCATGCTGCTGCCGGTAGCGGCTCCCTTGCTCGGCATCGCCATCATCGTCACCAGCGCGTTGTATTTCGCCGACCAGCGCATGAAGGCCGACGACAATCATTTCCGCGGCTTCCCGGCGCTTTGGAATGCGGCCGCGTTCTATCTGTTCCTGCTGCATTGGCCGCCGCTGTGGGCGACGCTGCTGGTCGCCGCGCTGGTCGTGCTGACGTTCGTGCCTTTCCATGTGCTGCACCCTGTCAGGGTGGTGCGGCTGCGCTGGCTGACGATGTCGCTGATCGCGGTCTGGGCGCTGCTCGCCTTCTACACGCTGCAAATGGATTTTCGCGTCGGCACCGGGGTGACCGTCGTGCTCTGCGCCATCGCGCTCTGGATCAGCTTCAGCGATGCCTTGATCCGGTTGGCGAAATCCCTGGCGAGATTATCGGCGTGATGGAGCTGCTGACCAGCCCGGAAGCCTGGGCCGCGCTGCTCACCTTGACGGCGCTCGAGATCGTGCTCGGCATCGACAACGTCATCTTCATCTCGGTGCTCGTCTCGCGCCTTCCCGAGAAACCGGCGCAGCGCGCCCGCCAGATCGGGCTTGCGCTGGCACTGGTCTTTCGCCTCATCCTGCTCAGTCTCCTGGTCTGGCTGATCGGCCTGACCGCTCCGGTGCTCTCGATTCAGGGCTATGCTTTTTCCTGGCGCGATCTCATCCTGATCGGCGGCGGCCTCTTCCTGATCGCCAAGGCCACACATGAGATTCACGGCGAGGTCGAATCCGATCACGACGCGAGCGAGAAGGACTCCACAGGCAGCGCCTTCTTCTGGGTGATCGTCCAGATCGTGATCATCGACATCGTGTTCTCGCTGGACTCGATCATCACTGCGATCGGCATGGCCGAGGACATCAAGATCATGATCGCGGCGGTCGTGATCGCATGCGCGGTCATGTACGTTTCGGCGGGTCCGGTGGCGCGATTCGTCGCGGAGCATCCGACCACCAAGATGCTGGCACTGGCCTTCCTGGTGTTGATCGGCGTCGCGCTGGTTGCGGACGGATTCCACTTCCACATTCCGCGCGGCTACATCTATTTCGCAATAGCGTTCTCGGCGGCGGTGGAGTTCTTCAACGTGCTGGCCAGGCGCAACCGCCGGAAAGCCGCCAAGTAGTCGCGTTGGGTCGTTTCCAGTCGGCGTCGAGTTGACAAGGCGGGCGCGATAGCTTTCGCTCAGCCGCACGAAGAGGAGGTCAGGTGATGACGAAAGCCATCCGTGTGCACAAGGTCGGAGGCCCCGAAGCCCTGGTCTATGAGAGCGTCGACGTGCCGGCGCCCGGGCCCGGCGAGGTGCGCATCCGCCAGCACGCGGTCGGCCTCAACTTCATCGACGTCTATTACCGCACCGGCCTCTACAAGGCGCCGGGGCTGCCCTTCATCGCCGGCAATGAGGCCTCCGGCGAGGTGGTCGCGGTCGGGCCAGGCGTGACGAATTTTCATCCCGGCGACCGCGTCGCCTATTACCACAATCTCGGCGCCTATACCGGCGAGCGCAACATCCCCTGGGAGAAGCTGGTCAAACTGCCCGATCACATCACCTACGAGCAGGGTGCCGTGCTGATGTTGAAGGGGCTGACGGTCTGGTATCTCCTGCACAAGACCTTCAAGGTCGAGCCGCATCATCGCGTGCTGGTCCACGCCGCCGCCGGCGGCATCGGCCTGCTCGCCTGCCAGTGGGCGAGGGCGCTTGGCGCGCATGTCATCGGCACCGTCGGCTCGCGCGAGAAGGCCGAGCTTGCGGAGGCCAATGGCTGCGATCACGTCATCCTCTACAACGAGGAGGATTTCGTTGCGCGCGTGAAGCAGATCAGCCGTAACGAGGGCTGCGACGTCGTCTATGACGGCGTCGGCAAGGCGACGTTCCCGGGCTCGCTGTCCTGCCTGAAGCCGCGCGGCATGTTCGTCTCGTTCGGCAATGCGTCGGGCCCCGTGCCACCGTTCGCGATCGCCGAGCTCAACAATCACGGCTCGCTGTTCGCGACGCGGCCGAAGCTCAACGATTATGTCGGCACGCGCAAGGAACTGCTCGAAGGTGCCGACACCCTGTTCGCCGCGGTCATCAACGGCAAGCTGCACGTGCCGATCAACCACGCCTACGCGCTCAAGGACGCCGCCAAGGCGCATATCGATCTCGAAAGCCGCAAGACCACGGGGGCTTCGATCTTGAAGCCGTAGATGGTGGTCCCGCGAGGAGTCGAACCTCGAACCTCCGCGCCCGCAACGCGGTGCTCTGTCCATTGAGCTACGGAACCCTACCACCTTCGAACTGGCTGTCGTAGGGTGGGGCAAAGGCGTAACGCGCCGTGCCCACCAATTCGCAACGACAGTTTGAATGGTGGGCACGCTTCGCTTTGCCCACCCTACAGCACTACGCGACGCGTCTTGCCGCGCCGGCCTTGGTCAAGATCGCGTCGAGACATTCGATCATCTCGGCGATCTCGCTCCTCGTGACGTTCAGCGCCGGCATGAAGCGCAAGCTGTCGAGCTGTGGGGCATTCAGCAGCACGCCGGCTTCGAACGCCTGTGCGACGATGCCCGGTGCGATCGGCAGCTTGAGGTCGAGCGCGAGCAACAGGCCGCGTCCGCGCACGCCGCCGAGGCCATGCCGGGCCGAAATCTTCTGCAGCTCGCTTTCGAGCAAGAGGCCGGTCTCGGCCACCTGCTTCAGGAAGTCGGGCTTCTTGATCTCCTCAAGCACCGCAAGGCCTGCCGCGCACATGATCGGGTTGCCGTTGAACGTGCCGCCCTGGTCGCCGTGCTCGAAGCATGAGGCGCGTTCGGTCGCGAGCAGGGCTGCGAGCGGCACGCCGCCGCCGATGCCCTTGCCGAGCGTCATGATGTCGGGCGCAATCCCCGTATGCTCATAGTGGAAGAGCTTTCCGGTCCGGCCCATGCCGGTCTGGATTTCGTCGAAAATGAGCAAGAGGCCGTGCGCCTCGGTCAGCGCGCGCAGCTGCTGCAGGAACTGATCGGTCGCAGGCCACACGCCGGATTCGCCCTGGATCGGCTCGAGCATCACGGCGACGGTGTTGGCGTTGATCAGCTTTTCCACCGAGGCGATGTCGTTCAGCTTGGCCTTCTTGAAGCCCGCGACCTTCGGCTCGAACAGCGGCTCGAACGCCTTCTTGCCCGAAGCCGACATCGTCGCCAGCGTCCGGCCGTGGAAGCCGCCTTCGAAGCTGATGATCTCGAACGCGCCGCCTTTGTGCAGGCTGCCGTATTTGCGCGCGAGCTTGATCGCACCCTCGTTGGCTTCCGCGCCCGAATTGGCAAAGAACACCTGGTCGAACGCGCTGTTCTCGACCAGCGCCTGCGCCAGCTTGAGGCTCGGCTCGTTGTAGAAGGCCGGGCTCGGCGTCAGCAGCCGCTTGGCCTGAGCTGCGAGCGCATCGGCGATCGCGGGCGGGGAATGGCCGAGGCAGTTCACGGCCCAGCCCTGCACGAAGTCGAGATAGCGCTTGCGGCTGTCGTCCCAGAGGTAGGAGCCGGCGCCGCGGACGAACACGGTCTTTGGCCGTGCGGTGATGTCCATCAGCGCGTCATACGGATGCGTGGTCATGTCGTACTCCAGGGGTGGAAAAAAAAGGGCGCAAAAAGCAGAAAGGCCGCACCTTGCGGGTGCGGCCTTTCTCGAAAACTAGCTGAATTCAGTGGTTCAGCGGCGTCCTCGGACATGGCGCACCCTCTCGTCGTCGCGGGAGCGACGGCGGAGCATTTCGGTGCGCTGGTTGGTCCGGGCGTTGATCATGGGGCGGGTCCGTACAGCCGAATGGCAGGACTTGTCAAGCAGGCTTTTTTCAAGATGCACGCCGAGCGTGCATCGGTCAGGTCGGGTGGGCGGCTGTGCAGCGTCTGGTTGACGGTGCTCTGGTGGTAGAAGCGGTAATCGTCGAAGCGCTGCGTGCGCAGCATGTCCGAGAGGCGGCTCATCCTCGTTCCTCGCTCGCGTTGAAAACGCGGGCAGAGTTAGGCCGAGTCCGTGACCGCTGCGTGAATGCATTATGGTGTCACATTGCGGAGCGCAGGCCGTCTCGCCGTGTCGCGCCCTGCAGCAACCATCGGGTCGCTGGCGCGTTTGTGATCATGGGATGCGATTTGGTTCGAACCGGCTTCACGTCGGTTCAGACCAAGCAAGACGGGACCAATCAGACCAGTTTTCAGCCTTGTCCGACACGCCTTACCCAATCGACCTCGACAGCATTCGCGGCGCATTTCCGCCCGGGACCGACGCGCCGCCGCTGCTGGTCGATTTCGCCGGCTGGCTCGAGGGGCGTCCCTGGGGCAGCGTCGGCCGCTTCGCCCTGCAAGGCCAGTTCTCCGACTCCGCGCCGATCGTCGACGGCAGTCCCTTGCGCGACAGGTTTTCGCTGTTCATGCGCCTGCCGGACGGCTCGGCCGTCGGCGGCTGGTATGGCGCGGGTCTTGATCGCGACAATCCGCCGATCGTCGGTCTGGGTTCCGAGGGTGATTACGAATTGCTGGCGCCGAGCCTCGATGCGCTGCTGACGAGGCTGACGTCGCAGCAATTCGACAGGGCCTGGAGCGATCTGAAGCCGCATGACGAAGTCGAGCCTCAGACCGTCGAACTTGCGCAATGGCTCGCTGGACAGCCTGTTGGCGAGAAGGCGACGTGTGACGACGGGCCTCCGGAGCTGCCTGATTTCCGCGGCTTCATGGAAAAATGGAGCCGGGACCGCGAGGATTATTGGGCCAACCATCGCATGATGGCCGAACTCGGCTGGCGGCTGGCCGCCCATCTGCCCAAGGGCAAGAATGCCTGGGATAAGACGCGTTTCGAGGTCGCAATCGTCGGCAAGCAATACCAGGCGCGCGTGCTGACGCGCGGACCGCAGCCGTTTGAGGAAGCGGCTTCAATCGAATCCCTGCTGCGCGATCTGCGCGAACAGATGTGGAAGGCTCAGCCTGAGCTCGGGTTATGGTACGCGATGAGGTTCGGACTCTACGCCGACGGCCGCGTCATGCCGAGCTTCGAATACGACGTGCGCCCGACCATCGACGGTGAACCGGCATTGCTCTCCGAGGCGAAAGCCGATCTCGCCCGTGCACCAAGGCCGGAGCGCTGGGTGCCGAAATGGCTGGCGTGATTGTCTCCACACTGTCATTGCGAGCGTAGCGAAGCAATCCAGACTGTTCCCGCGGAGGGATTCTGGATTGCTTCGCTACGCCGCAATGACGGAACGCGGTCAGAACCCCGCGACGCTGCCGTGCAGATCGTATGCGTCGGCGCGCTCGATCTTCGCCGTGACGATCTCGCCGACGCGCAGCGGGCGGCGGCTCGTCAGGTACACCGCGCCGTCGATCTCCGGCGCATCGGCTTTGGAGCGGCCCTTGGCGACGGTCGGGCCGACCTCGTCGATGATGACCTGCTGGCGCGTGCCGACCTTGCGCTTCAGCCGGCGCGCCGAGATCTTCTGCTGCCGGGCCATCAGCGCATTGTAGCGCTCCTGCTTGACCTCTTCAGGGACGGGATTCTCGATTGCGTTCGAGGTGGCGCCGGCGACCGGCTCGTATTTGAAGCAGCCGACGCGGTCGATCTCGGCTTCGTCGAGCCAGTCGAGCAGATAGGCGAAATCGGCATCGGTCTCGCCGGGGAAGCCGACGATGAAGGTCGAGCGCAAGGCGAGATCGGGACATTCCTCGCGCCAGCGCTTGATCCGCGCCAGCGTCTTGTCCTGCGCCGCCGGACGCTTCATCGCCTTCAGCACCTCGGGGCTCGCATGCTGGAACGGGATGTCGAGATAGGGCAGTACCTTGCCCTCGTTCATCAGTGCGATGACCTCGTCGACATGCGGGTAGGGATAGACATATTGCAGCCGGACCCAGGCCCCGAGCTCGCCGAGCTCGCGCGCGAGGTCGAGGAATTTGGCGCGGACCTGGCGGTCCTTCCACGGGCTCTCGGCATATTTGAGATCGACGCCGTAAGCTGAGGTGTCCTGCGAGATCACCAGGAGCTCTTTGACGCCCGCGCCGACGAGGCGCTCGGCCTCGCGCAGCACGTCATCGGCTGGGCGCGAGACGAGGTCGCCGCGCAGCTTCGGAATGATGCAGAAGGTGCAGCGGTTGTTGCAGCCCTCGGAAATCTTCAGATAGGCGTAGTGGCGCGGGGTCAGCTTGATGCCCTGCGGCGGCACCAGGTCGAGATGCGGATTGTGCGCCGGCGGCAGCGCGCGGTGCACGGCGTTCAGCACGCTCTCATATTGCTGGGGGCCGGTGATGGACAGCACGCCCGGATAGGCCTGCTCGATCGCTTCCGGTTCCGCGCCCATGCAGCCGGTCACGATCACCTTGCCGTTCTCGGCCATGGCCTCGCCGATCGCCGAGAGCGATTCCTGCTTGGCGCTGTCGAGGAAGCCACAGGTGTTGACGATGACGATGTCCGCCCCGTCATGCTTGCGGGCGAGCTCATAGCCCTCCGCGCGCAGCCGCGTGATGATGCGCTCGGAATCCACCAAGGCCTTGGGACACCCGAGTGACGTGAATGAAATGCGCGGCGCTCTGTCCATGTAATCGCCTGGAGCCTATCTGAATTGTCTGGATTTGCGATCCAAGTAATTGAACCGATGGCGAAATTCAACAACTAACGTATGCGGCGCGCGGCTAAAGCAGTACGCGCGCGTAGTTGGCGTGATCGGCCAGTCACCAGCGACGGTATTACTGACTGACGGTTCCTGGTCTGGAAGCTCATTCGGATCGAGCGAGTGGAGGATCCGAGGTGAATTGCTCGAACACGCCCGTTTTGGTTGTTATTCGGTTTCTTGCTTGATTTCACGGAGCTTAACCACGATGCGCCGCTTCATCTTCGGCTTGGCTTTCGTTACCGTTTCCTATGGCGCCATGTTTCCGGCCCGCGCTGAAGTCGACAAGATCATCCATGTCTGCGATCGGCAGGAACGATTGTGTCCGGAATTCAGGCCTCGCGTGAAGGCACCCGACGGGTGGACGAGGGATGAGGCCGCGAGTCTCAAATACGGCGCATCGATGTTCGTTCCCAAAGGGAAGACATTCGGTAAAGCAGAAGCAATCATCTATGCCGAAGGCCGCTATAACGAGGACCGCACCGAACTGGTTCAATGGATCGCAACGAGTGATAAGGATTGGGCGACGACATCCGGCGACCATGCCAAGATCACTACGCTTCCCTCGGTCAACCCGAAGGTCATCATCAACCGCTACGACAATCCGTCCTTGAAGGACCAGCCGATCGAAGTCATCGCGCATTACGCCGACCGCGACAAGGACGGCAATTCCTACGTCGTGCGGCTAGCGGTCTCCGGCCGCACTGAGGCGGCAGTGCTGGTCGCCATGCCACTTCTCGACAAGATGATCGTTGGCGCGAAGATTCCGTGAGAGCATGAGTTCTGCTTCGCAGCTGAAGGCTGCGCGAGCGTTTTCTTGCGGGAGGGCGGCATGGAGAGTTTACATTCGTCGTGTCAGGGACACCCGAGCGACCCGAAGCTGACCTTGGGCGCAGCCGTCTGATCCATATCTAATCTGCCTGATTGACCGGCCTGAGCTAGTCCCAATTGCCCATAATTACAACCCTTTGCAGGGCGATCCGGCGTGCTATGGATGAATCAGCTGCCGTGAGTGAGCCATGAGCGCCGAACAGTCGCCCAAAATCGTGATCGTCGACGAAAGCCCGATCCGGGCCGCGATCCTGGAGGAGGGATTGCGCGAGGCCGGGTTTACCCAAGTCGTCCATATCAGCGAGATGCAGAGCCTGCTGGCCCGTATTTATGCGGCGGACCCCGACATCATCGTGATCGATCTCGAAAACCCCAGCCGCGACGTGCTGGAGGCGATGTTCCAGGTCAGCCGCGCGGTGAAGCGGCCGGTCGCCATGTTCGTCGACCAGAGCGATTCAGCCTCGATCCAGGCCTCGGTCGAGGCGGGGGTGTCGGCCTATATCGTCGACGGGCTGAAGAAGGAGCGCATCAAGCCGATCCTCGACCTTTGCGTGTCCCGTTTCAACGCCTTCGCCAAGCTCCAGGAGGAACTGGAGCGCACCAAGTCGCAGCTCGAGGACCGCAAGATCATCGAGCGCGCCAAGGGCATTCTGATGAAGGTGAAGGGCCTGACCGAGGACGAGGCCTATGTGCTGCTGCGCTCCACCGCGATGCGCGAGAAGAAGAAAATCGGCGAGATCGCACAGTCGATCATCACCGCGTCGGAGATGCTGAAATGACCGTTCCCCTCCGCATCGGGTTCATTCCGCTGGTCGATGCCGCCGCGCTGATCGTCGCGGTCGACAAGGGCTTTGCCGCCGCCGAGGGGCTCGAGGTCGAGCTGGTGCGCGAGGTCTCCTGGTCCAACGTCCGCGACAAGCTCAATATCGGCCTGTTCGATGCCGCGCATCTGCTCGCGCCGGTGGCGATCGCGTCCTCGCTCGGCCTCGGTCACGTCAAGGTGCCGATCGCCGCGGCCTTCAATCTCGGCATCAACGGCAATGCCATCACGGTGTCGCCGGCGCTCCATGCCGCGCTGATGGAGGAGATCGACGGCGATCGCTTCGACCCGATGGCGACGGCGAAAGCGCTGGCGAAGGTGGTTGCCAAGCGCCGCACGGCAGGGGCCGAGCCGCTCACCTTCGGCATGACCTTCCCGTTCTCCACCCACAATTATCAATTGCGGTTCTGGATGGCGGCGGCGGGCGTCGATCCCGACGAGGACGTGCGCCTCGTGGTGCTGCCGCCGCCCTATATGGTCGACAGCCTCAAGAACGGCCATGTCGATGCGTTCTGCGTCGGTGCCCCCTGGAACTCGATCGCGGTCGATCTCGGCATCGGCCATATCCTGCATTTCGTCGCCGACATTCTGGTCCGTGCGGCGGAGAAGGTGCTGGCGGTCCGCCAGACCTTTGCCGACAAGAACCCGGACGTGGTCGCAGCCCTGGTGCGGGCAGCCGTGAAAGCCGCCGAGTTCATCGAGCATCCCGAGAACCGGACCGAGGCGGCGCAGATCCTGGCCCAACCCGAACGGATCGGCGTCGACGCCGAGGTCATCCAACGCACCCTCACCGGGCGCCTGAAGATTTCGCCCGATGGCACCTTCCGCGAAAGCGGCCGCTACCTGCTGGTCGGACGCGAAGGGGCAGGGCGGCCCGATCCGGTCCAGGCCGCCTGGCTCTATGCGCAGATGGTGCGCTGGGGCCAGACGGCGCTCACCCCTGACGGGGTCAAGACGGCGATGGCGGTGTTCAGGCCCGATCTCTACGACGCGGCGCTCGGCAACAGGGCGCCGTTTGAGGCTCCCGCAGCGTTCGGCGCCTTTGCCGGTCCGGCCTTCGACCCCGCCGATATCCGCGGGCATCTCGAGGCCTTCGGGGTCGGGCGCTGGAAGGCCTGATTCGCGGTTGCTTCGCTTTTGAGCATCTAAGATCCTTGGCTAATGTTTGAGCTGGCTGCTCGTATTTCGGGAGAGTTCCCAAGCCGGCAGTTTCCGGGTCCCATCCTAATTATCTGAAACTTCATTGGTTTTTATTTCGATCAAGCTGGCACGCAACTTGAATGTTGCGCTGCGGCCAGCTTGTCATAGGTGCCTGCTGAGCCAAGTCCCGCAGCAACGAAGCTGATCGGACCGTGAGTGACGAAGCCGGCTTCTGAGCCAGCCTGACGTTCCTCGCGGGTCGCGCAATCCGTCGAAGCCACCGAAGGTGGCCGCAGGAGCTTCGTTACCGACCATGAAAATCGATTCGCTCTCAGTCGACTTTACCGACGAGCAGAAACGCTATCTCGAAGGCTTCACGACCGGCCTGCAGATCAGCCGCGTCGGCCGCGGCCTTGGTGGTGGCGGCAGCAGCAAGGCGAATGCCGAGCCTGTGGGTCCCGATGCCGTGCACATCAAGGCGCAGGACAAGGTGATCGCGTCGGGCAAGAAGCTCGCCGATCAGGAGAAGTTCAAGCGCGACGAGCACCCCTTCGACGCCTACCCGCGGCTGCGCCAGCAGGCGCTCGACAACACCCCGCTGAGCCCGGCGGACAATTTCCGCTGGCGCTATTACGGCATCTTCTATGTCGCGCCGACGCAGGACTCCTACATGTGCCGCCTGCGCATCCCGAACGGCATCATGAAGCATTGGCAGCTGTCGGGCCTTGCCGATCTCGCCGACGAGCTCTGCGGCCCCTACAGCCACGTGACGACGCGCGCCAATCTCCAGCTGCGCGAGATCCCGCCGAAGCACGCGATCAGAATGATCGAGGGCATCCAGGAGCTCGGCCTGTGCTCGCGCGGCTCCGGCGCCGACAACATCCGCAACGTGACGGGAACGCCGACCGCCGGCATCGATCCGCAGGAAATCATCGACACGCGGCCCTATGCCCGCGAGTGGCACTACCACATCCTCAACGACCGCTCGCTCTACGGTTTGCCGCGCAAGTTCAACGTCGCCTTCGACGGCGCCGGCCGGATCGCGGTGCTTGAAGAGACCAACGACATCGCCTTCACGGCCTATGAGGTAAAGGACGGTTTCGGCGTCGAGCCCGGCGTCTGGTTCCGGCTCGGCCTCGGCGGCATCACCGGTCACAAAGACTTTGCGAAATATTCCGGCATCATCGTCAAGCCGGAGCAGGCGACCGCCGTCGCCGACGCCATCGTGCGCGTGTTCATCGAGCATGGCGACCGCACCAACCGCAACAAGGCACGGCTTAAATACGTGCTCGACGCAATGGGCCATGACGGCTTCCTCAAGCTGGTCGAGGAGCGGTTGAAGACGCCGTTCACGCGCGTGCCGGAAGAGGCGTTCGCGCCGCGGGCCGCGGCGGACCGCATGGCGCATATCGGCGTGCACAAGCAGAAGCAGGACGGCCTCAACTGGATCGGCGTATCGCTGACACTCGGCAAGCTCACCTCCGATCAGATGCGGGGCCTCGCCAAGGTGGCGCAAGATCTCGGTGACGGCGAGATCCGGCTCACGGTCTGGCAGAACCTGTTGATCTCGGGCGTGCGCGACGCGAATGTCGAGCTCGCCATTGCCGCGATCAAGCAGATCGGGCTCGCGGTCGAGGCCTCGCACATCCGCGCCGGCCTGATCGCCTGCACCGGCAATGCCGGCTGCCGCTTCGCGGCGTCCAATACCAAGCGCAATGCCGCGGAGATCGGTGACTGGTGCGAGCCGCGCGTCGCGATGGACAAGCCGGTGAACATCCACCTGACCGGCTGCCATCATTCCTGCGCGCAGCATTACATCAGCGACATCGGACTGATCGGCGCGCGCGTGCCGATCAATGAGGAGGACACCGTCGAGGGCTATCACCTCTTCACCGGCGGCGGGTTCGGCCCCGACGCCGATGTCGGGCAGGAGGTCTATCACGACCTCAAGGCCGAGGACGCACCGAAGACGGTCGAGGCGCTGCTCAAGGCCTATCTCGCCAATCGCGCCTCGCCCGACGAAACCTTCCTCTCGTTCGCGCGCCGCCATGACGGCGAAACGCTGCGCAAGCTTGCCGATGCACAGGTGTCCGCATGAACCAGATCACGCCTCCGCCGAAACTCGATATCATCCCCGCCAGCGCGCCATTCTCCGACGCGCAACGCTCCTGGCTGAACGGCTTCTTTGCCGGACTGCTCTCGCCTGATGTCGCAACGCCGCTGTCGGCAGAGCAGGGCGCCGCCGTCATGCAGGCCGGTGACGGCGACGACGGCGAAGCGCCGTGGCACGACCAGACCATGCCGATCGCCGAGCGAATGAAGCTTGCCGAAGGCCGTCCCTTGCGCCGCAAGATGATGGCGGCGATGGCACAGCAGGATTGCGGCCAGTGCGGCTACAATTGCCACGATTATTCGGAAGCGATCGCGAGCCGCAGCGAAGCGCGGCTCAATCTGTGCGTCCCCGGCGGCAAGGAAACCGCGCGGATGCTGAAATCGCTGTACGAGGAGCTCGACAAGGCGCCCGCGGCCAAGACCACCGACAAGAGCACTGACAAGGCCGGCGCTCCGGCACCGGCTGTGACCGTGACGATCGCAGAGCCCGGCCGCTCGCGCGACAATCCGATCCAGGCGACCTTCCTGTCGCGCCGTCTTCTCAACAAGGGCAAGTCGGAGAAGGAGACCTATCACATCGAGTTCGATCTCTCCGAGGGCAAGCTCGACTATGTCGTTGGTGACAGTTTTGGCGTCTTCCCGCGCAACGACGTCGGCCTCGTCGACCAGGTCATCGCGCTGCTCGGCGCCTCCCACACGACCAAAGTCAACGGCAAGACGCTGCGCGAGGTGCTGATCGACGACGTCTCGCTGTCGCCGGCGCCCGACACTCTGTTCGAGCTGATCTCCTTCATCACCGGCGGCGCGCAGCGCGAGAAGGCGCGGGCGCTGGCGCAGGGAGAGGATCCCGATGGCGATGCCGCGACGCTCGACGTGATGGCGGCACTGCAGAAGTTTTCCGGCACGCGGCCGCATCCCGAGGCCTTCGTCGAGGCGCTGGAGCCGCTGCAGCCGCGGCTCTACTCGATCTCGTCCTCGCACAATGCGACGCCGGGAAAGCTGTCACTGACGGTGGACTCGGTGCGCTACGTCATCGGCAAGCGCAGGCGGCTCGGCGTCGCCTCGACCTTCCTCGGCGAGCGGATCAACGAAGGCGAGAAGCTCAAGGTCTATGTGCAGAAGGCGCACAATTTCGGCCTGCCGCAAGATCCGAAGACGCCGATTATCATGGTCGGTCCGGGCACCGGCATCGCGCCGTTCCGCGCCTTCCTGTTCGACCGCAAGGCGACCGGCGCGCCCGGCAAGAACTGGCTGTTCTTCGGCCATCAGCGCAGCGATTGCGATTTCTTCTATCAGGACGAGCTCAACGCCATGAAGACCTCAGGGCTTCTGACGCGCCTGTCGCTGGCCTGGTCGCGCGACGGCGAGAAGAAGTTTTACGTGCAGGACCGCATGCGCGAGGTTGGCCGCGAATTGTGGACCTGGCTCGCCGAGGGCGCGCATCTCTACATCTGCGGCGATGCCAAGCGCATGGCCAAGGACGTCGAGCGCGCGCTGGTCGACATCGTCGCGCAGTTCGGGGCACGTTCGACCGATGAAGCCGTCAGCTTCGTCGCCGAGCTCAAGAAGACTGGCCGCTTCCAGGCTGACGTGTACTAGTCGGACGACTCCTCTCGGGGTTGGGCGTCATCCGATTGTCATCCGTTCCGGTTCCAACTGGCTTGGATTCTAACGAATAAGATTCTCGGAACCTGCTGGTGAAGAGAATTTGCATCTGCGATGGGGGGCCTCCAGAGAACCCTCATCGCTTTTTCCGCCACCGTCTTGCCTCCCGCCCTGGTTGTTCCTTCATACTCCCGCAAATGGGGCGTTGGAGATCGACCATGCGCGAACTATCGGCGGAAGCCAGGCTGCACTTCTACGCGCGCTCGCTCTCGCGCCGGACCGGGGCGAGCATGCATCACGTTGCGATGTACAGCGCGTTTGCGGTGATCGCGGCGATCGTGTTCGGGACGCTGTCGGTGCACCCGTTTTGATGTGTCTGCGTAGGGTGGGTTAGCCGAAGGCGTAACCCACCACTTGTATGGCTGCAGCAGAAGAGGTGGCTTACGCTTCGCTAATCCACCCTACGACACCGAACCCTGCTCACGCCCCGCGCTTGAACGGCGCCACATCGATCCCCGCAGCTTTCAACGCCTGCCGCACGCCGCGCGCGATCTCGACCGCGCCCGGCGTATCGCCGTGGATGCAGACCGTATCCGTGCGCATCTTGATGACCTTGCCCGTGACCGACACCACCGCGCCGTCCTGCACCATGCGTACCACGCGCTCGGCGATCGCCTTGGCGTCGTGCAGCACCGCGCCGGGCTTCTTGCGCGAGACGAGGTTGCCGTCATCCTCATAGGCGCGGTCGGCGAACACCTCGTGCACCATCGGCAGGTTGGCGTCTTCGCCGGCCTTCACCAGCTTCGAATTGGCGAGCACGACGAAGATCAGGCTGGGATCCACCGCCTTGATGCCGGCGGCGATCGCCTTCGCCGTCATGTCGTCCTCGCAGGCGACGTTGGAGAGCGCGCCGTGCGCCTTCACATGGGTGACCTTGTAGCCGGCCGCAATCGCGATCGCCTGCAACGCGCCGATCTGATAGGCGACGAGGTTCTCGATCTCGGAGGCCTTGAGCCCTGCGATCGGATGCCGGCCGAAGCCGTGCAGGTCGCGATAGCCGGGATGCGCGCCGACCGAGACGCCGCGCGCCTTCGCAAGCTCCACCGTCCGGCGCATGATGTCGGGGTCGCCGGCATGGAAGCCGCAGGCGACGTTGACCGAGCTTGCCAGCTCGATCATCGCGGCGTCGTTGCCCATCTCCCACGCGCCAAAACCTTCGCCGAGGTCGCAATTCAGATCGACTGTCTTCATGGGTTGCTCTCCGCCTCTGGTCTTGTTGTCGCTTACGGCTCCGCCGTGACCTGCCACGTCCCGGAATCGACCGCGCTGACCGCATAGCCCGCTACGTTAGCATCGCTGAGCGCCTCGATGTTGAGGGCGACGATATCGGAGGAGCGCAGACGATCGGGCAGGCTGCGGATCGCTTGCGCGAACTTGCGCGCCTCGTCCTGCGCTTCGGCCATGCTGACCGCCTTGAAGCGGAACGCGGTTCCTGCCGAGGTCTGGGCGAGGCGGCCGATATCGGCCGTGATCACGGTTGCGATCTTCGGATAGCCGCCGGAGGTGCCGCGATCCATCATCAGCGCGATCGGCGCGCCGTTGCCGGGCACCTGGATGCTGCCGTTGACCGTGCCGTCGGAGACGATGTTGTGGCCGTGCAGATGCTTGATCGCGGGGCCCTCGAGGCGGTAGCCCATGCGGTCGGAGGTCGCCGAGATTTTCCATTCGCTGTCCAAGAACAGCGCCTTGTTGGCGTCGTCGAACTCGTCGTCCTGAGGACCCAGCAGCACGCGGATCGGGCCGCTCGCCGGCTTCGGCAGCTCGATGCGCAGCTCCGGTGCGCCGCTGGCGGCATCGACCGTGAACTCGTCACCGGCCTGGAGCGGGCGCGGGTAGGGGCTGCCGAGGCCGGCGCGGGCGTTCACAGCAAGACTGCCGAACACTGCCTCGCCCTTGATGGCGCCTTCGATCGCGAGATAGGTGAAGGCGCCGCCGCGGGCAAAGCCGAGCGTCAGCGTCTCGCCATCCTTGAGCGTCACCGAGGTGTCCATCGCGACCGGGCTGCCGGCGATGTCCGCATTGCGCGGCGCGCCCGATATCGCCACGCGCACGGCGCCGTCGCGGGCGGTGAAGGAGGCACCGAACGGGCCGATCTCGATGGCGGCCGCGAACGGCTCGTTGCCGACCAGCGTGTTCGCCGCCGCAAGCGACAGCCGGTCCATCGCTCCGCTCACGGTCAAGCCGTAGCGCTGCGCGCCGTGGCGGCCGCCGTCCTGGACCGAGCTGGCAGGGCCGATGCTGGCAACGACGAGCCGGCTCATGCGTCCACCTGCTCGGCGACGATCTCGCCGGCTTCCGCAGCGCGGTCCATGTCCTCGAATGTCTTGTGGTCGATCGGGTAGAACGTGACGCGGTCACCGGGCTCGGTGAGGAACGTCGGATTGCGGTGGAGCTGATAGGTTCGCACCGGGGTGCGGCCGAGCAGATGCCAGCCGCTCGGGGCGGCCAGGCACTGGATGCCGGCCTGGACGCCGCCGATCGAGATCGTGCCTGATGGCGTCAGCAGCCGTGGCGATTGCCGCCGCGACATGTGCAGGAATTTGTCGAGACCGCTGAGATAGGACCAGCCCGGCGTGAAGCCGATCATGGCGACTTTATAGTCGCCGCGCGAATGCCTGACGACGATGTCATCCGGCGTGGTGCCCAACGTCTTGGCGACGTCCTCGAGGTCGATGCCGTGCTCGCCACCATAGGCGACGGGAACGCGCCAGCGGCGCGCTTTGGTGACCGGCGGCAGCGGCCGGGTGGCGATCGGGAGGATCTTTTCGCCGAGCGCCTCAAAGCCGATCTCGCCGGGATCGTAATGGACCAGCAGCGAGCGATAGGTCGGCACGGTCTCGGTGATGCCGTCGATGGGCGCAGCTAGCAGCGCCTTGTCGAGCGCCAACACGCGCTGGTTGGCATCGTCGTCGATGGTGCGGCTGAACTCGACCGTGACGGCACTGTCGCCGCTGGGCAGAAGGCGGGGCGGGGGAAGCGTCGCGGCCATTGAGCTGTCAGAGCGCTGTCGTAATCGGGCTTCTCGGGAATGCGGGCTCGACCTTGAGTTCCGCTTGTCCCTGCTTCGCGTAAATGTGCCCGCAAGTCCAATAAATTAATGCAAGGGGAAGCGATAAAGCCTTGTTATCGCATCGCATAACGGCGCTGCGGCCCTGCGTAATTGCTAGCCTCTTGGCCCTTGACGCAAAGCTCGCGGCTCGCAAGATGCGCGCGTTCTGTCCCGCACCTTGGAGCTCGTTCTCGTCCATGTCGCTGTCCCCCGAAGCCCGCAAGACCCTCGCCGGCATCACCACCGCCACCATCACCACGGTCCTGCTGAAGAAGGGCCTGCGCAATGTGTGGATGCGCGGCGCGCGTCCGTTGCGGCCGGGCCTGCCGCGGCTGGTGGGACCGGCCTTCACGCTGCGCTTCGTGCCGGCGCGCGAGGATCTGGCGACGCCGGAATCCTGGTCGTCGCCGATCTCGACCCGCACCGCGATCGAGGCGATGCCGGAGGGCTGCATCGCCGTGGTCGATGCCATGGGCATCACCGATGCCGGCATCTTCGGCGACATCCTTTGCGCGCGCATGGTCAAGCGCGGCGTCACCGCGCTTGTCACCGACGGCGTGGTGCGTGACGTCGAGGGCGTGCTTGGCACCAATTTGCCGGTTTGGTGCGACGGCTATGCCGCGCCGCCGTCGGTTGCAGGCCTCACTTTCGTCGGCTGGGGCGAACCGATCGGCTGCGGCGGCGTTGCCGTCTTCCCGAACGACATCGTGGTCGCCGACCAGGACGGCTGCGTGCTGATCCCGCAGGCGATGCTCGATCATGTCCTCAATGAGGGCGTCGAGCAGGAGCGGATGGAAGCCTGGATCGTCAACGAGGTGAACAACGGCGCGGTGCTGCCGGGCCTCTATCCCATGAACGCCGAAACCAAGGCGCGCTACGCCGCCAGCAAGAAGTAACGGACAAAGGAACGAGGACCCTCATGGACATCACGCTCGCCGGCACGCGGCCGACCCGCCGCGCGCCGAAGGAACACTTCACCGGCACCGTGTGGCAGGACCCCATCAACATGGCGCCGGCGCCTGCACGGCTGAACGTCTCGCGCGTCGCATTCGAGCCGGGCGCGCGCACCAACTGGCACCACCATCCGCTCGGGCAGACGCTCTACGTGATCTCGGGCGTCGGCCGCGTTCAGACCAAGGGCGGCCCGGTCCAGGAAATCCGTCCCGGCGACACCGTCTGGATTCCGCCGGGTGAAGTGCACTGGCACGGCGCATCGCCGACCAACGGCATGTGCCACATCGCCATGCAGGAAGCGCTCGACGGCGTCTACTCGACCTGGCTGGAGCCGGTCACCGACGCGGAGTATGGCGCGGCGGTGGGCTGACTCTCGTGTCCCGGACAAGACGCATCGTCCAAGGCGATGCGTCGCCGATCCGGGACCCAGATCTTCGACCCACTGAGAGCACTGGGTCCCGGCTCTGCGCGGCAACGCTTCGCGCTGCCGCTTGTCCGGGACACGGCACCTAAATCTTCTCCGCGGTCCACGTGCCCGTGCACATGGCGCCGCGCCAGGTGCCGGAGCCGGACGCGCCGCTGAGCCGGCCGAAGCCAACGGCACGCTTGATGCCGGTGCTCAGGGTGACCTTGATGTTGCCGGCATCGGCGACGCGCCCCGACGCCGTCACCGCGGCGCTGCTCGAGGCGATCTGGCCATTATTGATGCCGATGGAGACCGTCGCGCCGTTGCCGCAGGCCTGGCTTGATGAAGCAATGCGGACGTTCCACGCGCCATCGAACGTGCTTGTCGCAGCGTCGGCCTGCGCGAGCGGGACAGCGATGACGACGGCGGTGGAGAATAGAGCCTTGCGAAACACGTTCATGACACGCCCCTGTGGTTGACCATGCGGGGGACCGTGACACGCGTGCGGAACCGGCGATGTGAGGGCTGTCACGTGCGCTGAAGGCTGTGTGAGCCTGCGCACGCCGGCACGCCAGGGCGCAAAAGCAAAGGACCCGCATCGCGAGCCCCTTGTCTGAGTAAGAACGATCAGGTGGATCTCAGTTCACCCGCGTCCAGGTCTGGCCGCCGCAGAACATGCCGCCGAAGGCGCAGCCCTGCACCCGCAGCCGGTCGGTGCCCTTCATGGCGATCGTCGAATCGTAGGTCGAGCCCGAGTTGGGATCGAGGATGCGGCCCGACCATTTCTGGTCCTTGCCCGCCTTCATGTTGATCAGCACCTGCTCGCCGTTCTGGTTCGACTTGCTGTCGACCGAATAGCCGCAGAGGTTGGTGCCGCATTGCTCGATGCGGACCTTGCCTTCCTTCTCCTCGGTGAGCCAGACGCCGACCGGCGAATTGAGGTCGCGCGTCGGCGCAGTTGCAGGTGCAGGCGGCGCTGCGGCCGCCTGAACGCGCGCGGGAGCAGGCGCAGGTGGCGGAGGCGGGGCCGGCGGAGCCGCAGCCACGGCCGGGGCGG
>NZ_JADYVS010000048.1:0-15661 GCF_020194055.1 Bradyrhizobium sp. NBAIM03
GTCGAGGGGCCTGTACCCCCTCACCCGGAATTTGCTCTCGCAAATTCCGACCTCTCCCCGCAGGCGGGGAGAGGTTAAGAAGGCGACGCCGCGACACGTAGTTGATGAGGACCGAGTGACCCAAGCCAAGACGCCTTCGAAGCCCCCCGTCGCCCCGCGCCGGCCGCATTCCTTCACGCGGCACGGCATCACCGTGACCGACGACTATGCCTGGCTGAAGGACGCGAACTGGCAGGAGGTGCTGCGCGATCCCGGCGTGCTCGATCCTGATATCCGCAAATACCTCGACGAGGAGAACACCTACACCGAGAGCCTGCTTGGCCATACCGCGTCCCTGCAGAAGACGCTGGTGCGCGAGATGCGCGGACGGATCAAGGAGGACGATTCCAGCGTGCCGTCGCCAGACGGGGCCTTCGCCTATTTCCGCAGGTTTCGCGAGGGCGGGCAGCACGAGCTGTTCGGGCGCATGCCGCGCGATGGCGGCGAGGGCCAGATCGTGCTCGACGGCGACGCACTCGCCAAGGACCACAAATACTTCAAGTTCGGCGGCAGCCGCCACTCGTACGATCACAAGCTGCAGGCCTGGAGCGCCGATACGAAGGGCTCGGAATATTTTTCGATCCGCGTCCGCGACTGGGCGACGGGAAGGGACCTCGACGATCTCGTCGAGGAGACCGACGGCGGCGTTGTCTGGGCCGCGGACTGCAAGAGCTTCTTCTACGTGAAGCTCGACGACAATCACCGGCCGATGCAGGTGTGGCGGCACAGGCTCGGCACTGGGCAGGCCGACGACACGCTGGTCTATGAGGAGCAGGATGCCGGCTGGTTCACCCACCTGCACGAGAGCACCAGCGGCCGATTCTGTGTGATCGCGGGCGGCGATCACGAGACCTCGGAGCAACGGCTGATCGACCTCGCCAACCCCGACGCCCCGCCGCGCCTTGTCGCTGCGCGCGAGGAGGGCGTGCAATATTCGCTCGCCGACCGCGGCGACGAGCTGTTCATCCTCACCAATGCCGACGATGCCATCGACTTCAAGATCGTCACGGCGCCGCTTCACGCGCCCGAGCGCAAGAACTGGCGCGATCTGATTCCGTATCGGCCCGGCATCTACGTCATCGACCTCGATCTCTATGCCGGCCATCTGGTGCGGCTCGAGCGCGCCAATGCGCTGCCGTCGGTCGTGATCCGCGACCTCAAGACGAACGAGGAGCATGCCATCGCTTTCGACGAGGCCGCCTACTCGCTCGATACGATGGGCTCCTACGAATTCGACACGACGACACTGCGCTTTGCCTATTCGTCGATGACGACGCCGTCGGAAGTCTATGATTACGACATGGTCAAGCGCACGCGCGTCTTGCGCAAGCGGCAGGAGATTCCGTCAGGCCATGACCCGGCCGACTACGTCACGACCCGCATCATGGCGAAATCGTATGACGGCGCCGAGGTGCCGGTCTCGATCCTCTATCGCCGCGGGCTGCAGCTCGACGGCGCGGCGCCGCTGTTGCTCTACGGCTACGGCTCCTATGGCATGGCGATGCCGGCTTCGTTCAGCGCCAACCGCCTGTCGCTGGTCGATCGCGGCTTCGTCTATGCCATCGCCCATATCCGCGGCGGCGCCGACAAGGGCTGGGGCTGGTATCTCGACGGCAAGCGCGAGAAGAAGACGAATTCGTTCGACGATTTCGCCGCCACCGCCCGCGCGCTGATCGACGCAAAATACACCAGCGCCAAGCGCATCATCGGCCATGGCGGCTCGGCCGGCGGCATGCTGATGGGCGCGGTCGCCAACCGCGCCGGCGAATTGTTCGCCGGCATCGTCGCCGAGGTGCCATTCGTCGATGTGCTCAACACCATGCTCGACGACACCTTGCCGCTGACGCCGCCGGAATGGCCGGAATGGGGCAACCCCATCGAGAGCGAGAAGGATTTCCGCACCATCCTCTCCTATTCGCCTTACGACAACGTCGCGGCCAAGGACTATCCGGCGATCCTGGCGATGGGCGGACTTACTGATCCCCGGGTCACCTATTGGGAGCCCGCCAAATGGATCGCGCGCCTGCGCGCCACCATGCGTGGGGGCGGCCCGGTCCTGCTCCGCACCAACATGGGCGCCGGCCACGGTGGCGCCTCGGGGCGCTTCGACCGGCTCGACGAAGTCGCGATCGTGTACGCGTTCGCGCTGTGGGCCGCGGGAATGGCGGAGGCGTGACGTCGTCGCCCGGATAGAGCCTTGTAGGGTGGGCAAAGGCGCAAAGCGCCGTGCCCACCGTCTCTAAACAATTAAGGCGAGGTGGGCACGCTTCGCTTTGCCCACCCTACGGCAGCTCAGATTGCGAGGCCTCCCCCTCTCCCCGCAAGCGGGGAGAGGCCAAAGAATTACCGCCCGTTCTTCTTGCGCCATTCCGCGAAGTCCGTGAGCGTCTGCGGATCTGTCGCGGGATAAAGCCCAAAAATGCCGCGGCCCTTGCCGACTTCCTCGGTGACGAAATCCTCGAACGCGGTCATCTCGAAGGTCTCGTTGGCGATCTCATCTGCCAGATGCGCGGGGATCACGATGACGCCGTCGGCATCGCCGAGGATGACGTCGCCGGGAAACACCGGCGCATCGCCGCAGCCGATCGGCACGTTGATCTCGATCGCCTGATGCAGCGTCAGGTTGGTCGGCGCCGAGGGGCGGTGATGGAAGGCGGGAAAGCCGAGCCTTGAGATCTCGGCGGAGTCGCGAAAGCCGCCGTCGGTGACGACGCCGGCGACGCCGCGCTTCATCAGGCGGGTCACCAGGATCGCGCCGGCCGAAGCCGCGCGAGCATCCTTGCGGCTGTCCATCACCAGCACCGCGCCGGGCGGGCAATCCTCCACCGCCTTGCGCTGGGGATGGGAGCGGTCCCTGAACACGTCGATGGTGTTGAGGTCCTCGCGCGCCGGCATGTAGCGCAGCGTGAAGGCTTCGCCGACCATGGTCGGCTGGTCCGGGCTCAAGGGGCGGACGTCCTGGATCATCTGGATGCGCAGGCCGCGCTTGAAAAGAGCGGTGGCGACGGTGGCGGTGGAGACGGATTTGAGCTTGTTGTGGGTGGCTTCGCTGAGTTTGGTCATTGGTAAGTCTCTCTCATTCGTCATTCCGGGGCGCGCCACTTGGCGCGAGCCCGGAATCCATACTCCCGATCGTGGTTATGGATTCTCAGGTGCGCAATTGCGCACCATAGCCCATCGCTTCGCGATGTCCCGGAATGACAGGTTGCTAATAGATCGACGGCTCGCCGATCGGCGCGCCGAAATCGGTCTCGAGGAAATCGAAATCGCAGCCGTCATTGGCCTGCTTGATGTGCTTGGTGAACATCCAGCCATAGCCGCGCTCGAAGCGACGCTCGGGCTGCTTCCAGGCGGCGCGGCGTTTTGCGAGCTCGGTTTCCGGAACATCGAGATTGATGCTGCGCGCGGCGACGTCGAGCGTGATGCGGTCGCCGTTCTGCACCAGCGCCAGCGGGCCGCCGATATAGGATTCCGGCGAAACGTGCAGGATGCAGGCGCCGTAGCTGGTGCCGCTCATGCGCGCATCCGAGATGCGCACCATGTCGCGCACGCCCTGCTTCACGAGCTTGGTCGGGATCGGCAGCATGCCCCATTCCGGCATGCCCGGCCCGCCCTGCGGCCCGGCATTGCGCAGGATGAGAATGTGATCCTCGGTGACGTCGAGATCGGGATCGTCGACCGCCTTCTTCATCGAGGGATAATCGTCGAACACCAGCGCAAGGCCGGTGTGCTTGAGGAAGCGCGGCGCGCAGGCGGAGGGTTTTATGACGCAGCCGTCGGGCGCGAGATTGCCCTTGAGCACGGCGAGCGCGCCTTCCTTGTAGATGGGATTGTCGATGCCACGGATCACGTCGGCATTGTGGACCTCGGCGCCCTCGATGTTCTCAGCCAAAGTCTTGCCTGTGACCGTGATGCAGTCGAGATGCAGATGCGGCTTGATCTGGCCCATCAGCGCCGGCAGGCCGCCGGCGTAGAAGAAGTCCTCCATCAGGTACGCATCGCCGCTCGGGCGGACGTTGGCGATGACGGGCACCTTGCGGCTGGCCGTCTCGAAATCGTCGAGGCCGATGTCCTGGCCGGCGCGGCGGGCCTGCGCGATCAGATGGATGATGGCGTTGGTGGAGCAGCCCATCGCCATCGCGACCGCAATGGCATTCTCGAACGCTTTGCGGGTCTGGATCACCTTCGGCGTCAGATCCTCCCACACCATCTCGACGATGCGGCGGCCGCATTCGCTGGCCATGCGGATATGGTTGGCGTCCGCGGCGGGGATCGAGGAAGCGCCCGGCAGCGTCATGCCGATCGCTTCCGCAATGGCGGTCATGGTCGAGGCGGTGCCCATGGTCATGCAGGTGCCGTAGCTGCGGGCGATGCCGGCCTCGATGTCGAGCCAGTCCTTGTCGGAGATCTTTCCGGCGCGGCGCTCGTCCCAATATTTCCAGCCGTCGGAGCCGGAACCCAGCGTCTTGCCCTTCCAATTGCCGCGCAGCATCGGGCCTGCCGGCAGATAGATCGCCGGAATGTTCATCGAGGTCGCTCCCAGAAGCAGCGCCGGCGTGGTCTTGTCGCAGCCGCCCATCAGCACCACGCCGTCGACGGGATGGCTGCGGAGCAGCTCCTCGGCGTCCATCGCCAGCAGGTTGCGGTAGAGCATGGTGGTGGGCTTGAGCAGCGATTCCGACAGCGACAGCGCCGGCAGCTCCAGCGGCAGGCCCCCCGCCATCAGGATGCCGCGCTTGACGTCGTCCACGCGCGACTTGAAGTGCATGTGGCAGGGCTGCGCGTCCGACCAGGTGTTGAGGATCGCGATGATCGGACGGTCCTTCCACTCCTCCGGCGCGTAACCCATCTGCATGGCGCGGGAGCGATGGCCGAACGAGCGCAGATCGTCGGGCGCGAACCAACGCGCGCTGCGGAGCTGGTCGGGCGTCTTCTTCTTCATGATGGGGCCCCATTTCTGGATGGTATTCCGCTCGATCACGCGGAAGATCAGGGCTCGACAAAGAGCCGGATGATGATCTCGGTCAAGAGGCCTGTGAAGACTGCAGGTATGCCGAGGAGGGCAAGGGGAGCTTTGGGCGCTGGCGTGCAGCCGCAGCGGGTAGATCGACCGGCTGCGCCGGCTACATCTGCCCTCACCCGGGTGCGGAAGGCGGCCTACGCCGCTCCCGCGACGATCGAATTAGCCGGAGCCATTCCGTTTTAGGCCGCGTTGCGGCCGCTGCGCCGTTCCGGCCCGTGGTAATCGGCATCGCCGCTCTTGCCGCGGTCCATCGGACCGGTGCGCAGCCTGACGAAGAAGGCCTGGACCTCGGCGGCGAGGCGTTCGGCCGCCCCCGCGACGTGGTTCGCGGCACCCATCACCTCGTCGGCCGAGCGATTGGTTTCCGCGATGGCGCCGGAAACGGTGCCGATGCTGGTCGCCAGCGTCTGTGTCCCCGACGCCGCCATCTGGACGTTCTGCGAGATCTCGCGCGTGGCGGCGCCCTGCTCTTCCACGGCGCTTGCGATCGCCGCGGTGACCTCGTCGATCCGGCGCATGGCGGTTGCGACCTCCTTGACGGAGGCAACTGCGCTGCCGGTCGCGTTCTGGATCGCGACAATGTGCTGCGCGATCTCCTGCGTCGCTTTGCGGGTCTGCTCGGCCAGCGCCTTGACCTCGGACGCCACCACGGCAAAACCGCGACCGGCCTCGCCGGCGCGCGCGGCCTCGATGGTGGCGTTGAGCGCCAGGAGGTTGGTCTGGGCCGCGATCGCCTGGATCAGGTCGACCACCGAGCTGATGCTCTGTGCGGCGTGCGCGAGCCCTTCGATCTCACTCTCCGAACGCGCGGTCACCTCGCCCGCGGAGCGCACGGTCGTGTTTGACAGCTCGATCTGGCGGCCGATCTCGACGATGGAGCCCGCGAGCTGCTCGGCCGCCGCGGCGACGGTCTGGACGTTGCCCGCGGTCTGTTCGGAGGCGGTCGCTGCGGACGCGGCCTGGCTCGTCGCATGATTGGCGATGCCGCTGAGGCTCTCTGCGGTCTGCCGCATGGTGCCCGCATTCTCGCCGACCAGCGCGAGCAGGTCGCGCGAGGTCGCGCGAAATTCCTCGACCGCCCCCTCCATGTTGCGGTTGGCCGCTTCGCGTGCCTCCGCCTCGCGCGCTAGGGACGCCGCCGCCCGTTGCTGGGCAATCACATTGTCGCGGAATTTGGCTACCGCCTGCGACACCACGCCGATCTCGTCGCCGCGCTCGGCCGTCCTGAATTCGACGCTGGTGTCGCCGCCGGACAGGCGCGCGGAATCGCCCACCAACTCGATGATCGGACGGGTTATGGAGCGTGCAACCAGGATCGCAATCGTTGCCCCGAGCGCAAGCGCTGCGGCGAGCAGGATCCATTGGAGCAGGAGCAATCTCTCGACTGCGTCGGCCACACTGCGGGCGTCGTCGGCGAGCTTCGATTGTTGATCACTCTTGAGACCGCCCGAGCGCTTGCCATCGGTATCCTTGCGACCGTCGAGCAGGTCGAGGATCCGGGCGGCGCGCGGCGCGGCCTCGGTCGACAGGATGAAGACCGGCATATTCCATTGCGGCGTCTGGCGGATGGCGAAGATCTTCTGCGGCAGCGGTATGAACGCCTCGTTCGCCTTGACGATGGCCCGATAAGCGGTCGCCTGCCGTGCGGTGAGCAGATCGGTCTGGGTACCGACCGACGCAAGCGCGGCCCTGAAGGTCGCCAGCGGCTTTTCGAACTTGTCACGATCGGCCGCCTCGCCCGAGGCAACGTACAGGCGCAATTGAGATCCCGCGGCGGCAAGATTGCCACGCACATCGGCAAACGTCTTGAGCAGGCGCTTGCGCGGCGGCGTCGCCTCCAGCGCCTCTTCCTCGTCGATCATGCCGGTGATCTCGGCGAACATGGCCGAGATCAGCGGCGCGGCTTCCTTCGCCAGCAATTCGCTCGCCGGATAGGCCGAAGGCGTGAAGGCGGCCGCTTCGGCCTTGTCCTGGGCCTTGCGGAATTCCGCCATCAACGTTCTGGCCTCGCTCCAATTGGTCTTGTTCGGGGGGCTGGAAAAGCCCTCTGCCATGCGGTCGACTGCAGCGGCCGTGCGATCCAGCTCGGCCCAGACCGCGGCCCGGTCGCGCTTGCCCTGCGCATCGCCAGTCAGCAGATAGCCGCGCAGCGTCGAAAGCGTGGAATAGAGATTGCCGACGAGCTCCGTGCTCGCGATCGCGACCGGCGCGCGTTGATCCACGACTGTCCTGATCCGCGACGAAATGTCCGACACGGCGGCGACGGTGTAGATGACGGTCGCTGCGAGCAGGCCGCAGATCAACGCGAAGCCGCCGAGCAGCCGGGTGCGAATTCCGGTGTTCGCGATCGATTTGAACATGAGAGATCTCGAACTGATGGCCGGTTGGGGGAACCGGCTTCGTCGGGTAAAGGAATGCCGAAATTGAAATACGCGAGGTACCGAGATGGAACTCGCGGAGATAGTAGTTCGCCCTCTTTAATTCGCGGTGAAGATCGGGTTCCGTACAACTACGGCGAGAAGAATATCTCCTGTCTTTGAAACGACTTATTGCGTTCGGACCGGATCGCATATGCACGCAAGCGTGCGTACCGGCCACAGCGCCTCGTCTGTCGCCACGCCAGGAAGGCATTCGCGGCAAACGCGAGGTGCTTGCAGCGCGGCCAGAATCCGCGCAACAATTTCGCATTTGTTGCTTTGATTTGGGGCCGCTGGAACGCCCAATGCGGCCGGAGGATTTTAGGCGTGGCCAACATCCTGATCGTGGATGACGATCCGGCCGTCCAGTTCACCATCCGGCTGCTGCTGGAACGGGCTGGTCATCACGTGACGGTCGCCGAGGATGGCCGCAAGGGGCTGGCGCTGTTCGAGGCCAGCCGGTTCGACCTGCTGTTTCTCGACATCTTCATGCCCGGTATGGACGGACTGGAGACGATGCGTCACATTCGGATGCTGGCCCCAGCCGTTCCGATCGTCGTCATCTCCGGCCGTTCGATCACGCCGGATGCCTATGCGGAGCCGGACTTCCTGAAGATGGCGACCAAGCTCGGCGCCGTGGCCAGCCTGCAAAAGCCGTTCCGGCCCGATGCACTGCTTGCCGTGGTCGCAGATTGCCTGAAGGCCGACGCGCCAGAGGGGTCCGATGTCCGCTCCGGCCGCCGATGACAAGAACGCCTCTGCTGCAAGCCAAAAATGGCGCAGCGCTGCGGCAGGTCCGGCGAAACTCCCCATGCGAGCAGCAACGACGCTGGCCACGCGGCTGGCCCTCGCGATGATCCTGCTGGTTGCGGTCACCGTGGCCGCAGTCGGATGGTTGGGCTATCGCAACACCACACAGGCCGTCATTCCGCGGGTGCTGGAGCGGGTCGAAGCCCAATCCCGCCTGCTTGCAACCAATCTTGAATCCTACGTTGCCGGCGTACGCGGCGATCTGGTCGGCTATCGCGCCGCAGCGGCAATCAACGGCCTGATCCGCGCTCATGCCGGCGGCGGGATCGATCCGGCGGACGGCGTTTCGGAGCAGACCTGGCGCGAGCGTATCGCGGCGCGGCTCGCGGCCGAGATCGACGCCAAGCCCATCTACGGGCAGTTCAGGATCATTGGCGTCGACGACCAGCGCGAGCTGGTCCACGTCGATCGTTCGGGTCCCAACGGAGCAGCCCGGATCGCTCCGGACAGCGAATTGGAGCGCAAGAGTGGCCGCGCCTACTTCCAGGAAACCATACGGCTCGGGCCCGGCGAGATCTATGTGTCTCCCATCGAGCTCGCGACCCGTCAGGGGGGAACGACGGCGCCTCACGCGCCGACTTTGCGCGTGGCGATGCCGCTGTTTACGGCCGACGACAAGCCGTTCGGCATCATCGTGGCCAATATCGACATGCGCCCGGCACTCGAGCGGGTCCGCGCGGCGACAACCTCGGGCGGAGATATCTACGTCGTGAATGCGCGCGGCGACTATCTCGTCCATCCCGACCGGACGCGGGAGTTCGGGTCATCGCGGGGCCATCCGACCGATTGGCGCAAAGACCTTCCGTTCTTGTCAGAACTGGCCGGCACGTCGGACGTGGCCACGCGGGTCACGACCGACGAGGCGGGCCGGACGAGCGGCGCGGCATTCGTGCCGTTATCGCTTGCGGGCAAGGAATGGGTCGCCATCGTCGCGACTGTTCCCCCGTCCGTGTTCAGCCGCGTGCCGGCCGCCATTCAAAAAACGTCCCTGCTCGTCGGCGTGCTGGCTGTTCTCGCCGCGGCTGCGCTCGCGGTGCTGCTGGCGCGCTCGTTGACCCGCCCGATCGGGCGTCTGACGGAGGCGGTGCAGGCCATCGGCAGCGGACGTCCCGCGGAGATCCCCGTCGATGCTAGCGGCGAGACCGGCGTGCTGGCCCGGGCCTTTGCGCGGATGGTGGAGGAGATGCGCGCGAAAACGGCCGCGCTCGAACGCGAGATCGAGGAGCATCGCCGCACCGAGGCCGCGCGGAGCCATCACGCGGCGCGCGAGAACCTGTTCAGTGCCGCGGTGGAATCGTCCGACGATGCGATCGTCATGCAGACGCTCGATGCCATCATCACCGGCTGGAATCCGGCCGCCGAACGCCTTTACGGCTATACGGCGGAGGAGGCGATCGGCAAGCCCACCTCGATCATCGTCCCGTCCGACCGCCGCGAACAGGGCAAGGACTATCTGCGGCGGATCGCGCGGGGCGAGCCGATCGAACGCTTCGAGACGGTCCGCCTGCGCAAGGACGGCACGCCGGTCGAGATTTCGCTCGGCCTGTCGCCGATCAAGGGACCGTCGGGCGAGATCATCGGCGCGTCCGGAAGCGCGCGCAGCCTGACCGAGGCGCGGCGCGCCGAGCGGGCGCTGCAGCACCAACTCGAGGAGCGGCGTCAGATCTTCGAGACGTCGCAGGATCTGATCATGGTCATGGACGCGCGGGGTCATGTCGCGCAGATCAGCCCGAGCAGCGAGACCATTCTCGGCTATCGGCCGGACGAGATGATCGGCCGCAGCGGCGCCGACTTCATCCATCCCGATCACCTGGAGCAGTCCCGTGCCGAGATGCGGGCGATGCGACACGGCGAGCGCGTCAGGCTGGCCGACACCCGCTGCTACCACAAGAACGGGCACGAGGTCTGGCTGTCCTGGCTCGGCAGTTGGTCCGAGCGCGCCAAGCGCTTCTTCTTCGTCGGGCGCGACATGACGGAAGCGCGGCTCGCGCAGGAATCGCTGCTCGAGAGCGAGCGGCTCGCCCGCAACATCGTCGAGACCTCGCTCGACGCCTTCGTCCAGACCGACGAGACCGGAAGCATCCTGAACTGGAACTCGCAGGCGGAACAGCTGTTCGGCTGGCGCCGCGACGAGGTGCTCGGCAAGAGCACGATCGACCTCATTGTCGCCGAGAGCGAACGTGGCCGGGTCCGAGCCGGCCTGAAACGCTTCCTCGAAGACGAGGGTGGCCGGACGCTGAACCGCCGCCGCGAGCTGATGTGCTGCCGGCGCGACGGCAAGGAATTCAAGGCCGAGTTGAGCGTCACCGCGCTGAAGCGGCGCGAGGGCCTGCTGTTCAACGTCTTCTACCGCGACCTCACCGACAAGATCGCCGCCGAGGAGCGCATCCGCCATGCCGAGAAGATGGAGGCCGTCGGCCAGCTGACCGGCGGCGTGGCGCACGACTTCAACAACATTCTCACCGTCATCACCGGGACCATCGAGATTCTCGCGGAGGCGGTCGCCAAGGAGCCGCAGCTCGCGGCAATCACCAAGATGATCGACGAGGCCGCCGCGCGCGGCGCCGATCTGACCCAGCACCTGCTCGCCTTCGCGCGCAAGCAGCCGCTCCAGCCGCGCGAGATCGACATCAACTCGCTGATCGTCGACACCGCAAAGTTATTGCGTCCGACGCTCGGCGAGCAGATCCAGATCGAATCGGTGTTCGAGGACGAGAATTGCGTCGCCATCGTCGATCCCAACCAGCTCACCACCGCGATCCTCAACCTCGCGCTCAATGCGCGCGACGCCATGCCCGGCGGCGGCAAGCTGATCGTGGAGACTGGCGCCGCCTATCTCGACGAGGTTTATGCCAGCGCCAACGACGTACCGCCGGGGCACTACGTGCTGATCGCCGTGAGCGACACCGGCACCGGAATCCCTGCGCACATGCTGCCACGGGTGTTCGATCCCTTCTTCACCTCGAAGGGACCCGGCAAGGGCACCGGACTCGGGCTTTCGATGGTCTACGGCTTCATCAAGCAGTCCGCAGGTCACATCAAGATCTACAGCGAGGAGGGGCACGGCACCACGATCAAGATGTATCTGCCGCCCGGCAAGACGCCGACGGCGGTCGGCGAGGGCGTGACGCCGGCGACGATCGAGGGCGGACACGAGACGATCCTGGTGGTCGAGGACGACCGGCTGGTGCGCGACTACGTGCTGGCGCAGTTGCATTCGCTGGGTTACGTCACGTTGCAGGCCGCGAACGCCGCGGAGGCGCTCGCGATCGTCGCGGCCGGCAAGCCGTTCGACCTTCTGTTCACCGACGTCATCATGCCAGGCAAGATGAACGGACGGCAGCTTGCGGACGAGCTGATGAAGACGCGCCCGGATCTCAAGGTGGTCTACACGTCAGGCTATACGGAGAACGCGATCATCCATCACGGCCGGCTGGATGCCGGCGTGGTGTTGCTGGCCAAGCCCTATCGCAAATCGGATCTGGCGCGGATCATCCGCAAGGCGTTGAGCGGGTGAAGGCCCGTAGCCCGGATGGAGCGCAGCGCAATCCGGGAACAATCGTGCGCGCGCGAAATCCCGGATTACGCTTGCGCTCCATCCGGGCTACGAAACCGTCGGTGAGGAGAGATGGACCCGGCTCAGCAACGCATCATTGCATGATGCGCTGCTGAGCCGTGGCACGAGACCATGTTACGACGCGCGCTGGGCCGCGGTCATCACGATGCGGATCAGGTCGGCGGCATTGCGCGCGCCGAGCTTCTTCATGATGTTGGCACGGTGGTCCTCGATGGTGCGCGGACTGATGCCGAGCGTGCGGCCAGCCTCCTTGTTGGAGGCGCCGGAGGCGAACTGCTCCAACACCTCGCGCTCCCTGCGCGTCAGCGGCTCGCGGCCGGGGAAATGCAACGAGCCGAATTTCGGCGACGCGTTCTCCGCCTGCCTGCGTGCATAGGCACCGATCGCCTCGTCGAGACGGCCGACGATCTCGCTGCCGCGGAACGGCTTCTCGATGAAGTCGAGCGCGCCGCTCTTGATCGCGCCCACCGCCATCGCGATGTCGCCCTGCCCGGAGATCATGAAGATCGGCGCAGGATAATCCTCGCCGTGCAGCTCCTTCAGGATGTCGAGACCCGACTTCCCGGGAATATTCACGTCGAGCAGGATTGCAGCCGGCGTGCGGTTTCGCGCCACGGAGAGCAGCGCTGCACCGTCCGCAAAACAGATCACTTCATAGCCCGCCGCCTTCAACACCATCGACAAGGTGTCGCGAACGGCAGGGTCGTCATCGACCACGAAGATTTCACCGCGAGAGCTTTGTTCGGCCATGTGCCACATCCGGTTGGCATGAAGGACTCGCGTCCGCGCCATTCGTTATGGCGCTCGGCGCGGATTCGGCCCACCCGTATTTGTACGGGACATGGACTTAACGCACAAGTAGCGGCATGGCGCCTAATTGCATTGGACGGAGAATATCCATGCTAAATTTGGCCGACACGCCGCCTCCTGTCGCAACGTCCGAAGTCGAGAGCCGTGAGCTGATTGCGGCGGACCTTCGTTTACTGATCGCACAGATCGAGACCAGCATGCGCCGGATCGCCGCAGCCATGGATCAAGAACACGGCAGCGATCCGGAAGGTTCCGCAGATGTCGTCTTGCTCGACGACGTCACGCCCCGCTACGCCAGCGCGAGCGCGGCCCTCAATGTCTGCCGGGCGGGCCTCGGCCACGCCCTGCAATGTCTATCGGAATCCGGCAACGCGGCCGGAAGCCGCGTCTGACCGTATGGCGGCTCCGCAAGCTCAGGCGCGGTGCCGTTCCACGATCGCGTCGGTGGCGACACCACCCCAGGTGTGAATCGCCGGCAGGCCCATCGCGGTCTTGCCGAGATTGGCGAGGCTGATGCGCAGCGCCGCGAGATCCAGCGGCTTCGGCAGGCTCTGGAGCTCGATGCCGACCGAACGGGCGAAGCTGCGGGCGGCACTGCGGCGCTTGCCGTCCATGCCGCTGATGACGATCACGGAGCCTGCAAACTTCGCGCTCGCCATCTCGCGCAGCACGTCGACGCCGTCGCCGTCCTCCAGCACGAGATCGAGCGTCACGCAGTCGAAGCGCGCGGCGCGCAGCTTCTCGATCGCGTCCGCCACCGATGGCGCCACAGTGACCTCGTGGCCCGCCTGCTTGGCCGCGACCGTGATCAGGCGGCGCTGCGTGGCGTCGTCATCGACCACCAGGAGCTGAAGTGCACGCCGCTCGGCGCCGTCGGGCAGGTTTGACGAGATCGGGGAAAGAGAACTTCTGGGCATTGCCGTATCCTGGGATTGAGAGCGTCAATGGATACACGGCTCGCGCTGAAGCCGCGTAAAGCTGCCGCGAGCAATTGACTCGGAAACGTTCAGCAAATGTGAAGCAAAGTGCGGGAAAGCGCAGCGACGGCGGCGGCGAGATCAGGCCGCGGCGTCGTGGCCACCGGCCGCACCGCGCTTCTTCCGGTTCTTGCCGCGCAGGAACTGGATGTCCATTTCGGCGCCGTTGACACGGACCAGCTCGCAGCGACGATAGGCGAGACCCGTGGACGACAGCAGCAGGAAGAACTCCTTCAGGTTCAAGCCCTGGATCGAGCCCTCCACCGTGAGAACCGCGTCGGTGTCGGAGATCGCGTTGAGCTTGCAGTCGCGCCGCCAGGTGCCGTCGATGGCCATGATGCAGACATCATAGCCACGGCTGAAGGTCACACGCTCCGCGCCCTTGCCATCCTCGGCCATGATTATCGTCCCGCCATCGCCGCCATGCGCGGCGCCGCACCGGCGAGAACCGGCTTGGCCGCGGCCGCGCGCGGATCATTCGGCTTGTAGAGGCCGCGCCGCTCCGGAATCGGCCGGAACGTGTCGGTCAGTCCAACCACGGTCTCGGCGGCGCCGAGCACCAGGAAGCCGTCGGGCTCGATCTGGCGCGCCAGGCGGTTGAAGATATTGATCTTGGTGTCCTGATCGAAATAGATCAGCACGTTGCGGCAGAAGATGACGTCGAAGGTGCCGAGCTGGGCGAAATCGTGCAGCAGGTTGAGCTGGCGGTGCTGGATCATCGCCCGCAATTCGGGATTGATCTGCCAGGTCTCGCCGGTCTGCCTGAAATATTTCACCAGCATCTGGATCGGCAGGCCGCGCTGCACCTCGAACTGGCTGTAGACGCCGGCCTTGGCCTTCTCCAGCACCTCTTGCGACAGGTCGGTCGCGATGATCTCGACGCGCCAGCCGGTGAGGGCCGCGCCCATCTCCTTCAGGCACATCGCCAGCGAATAGGGCTCCTGCCCGGTCGAGCCGGCGGCACACCAGATGCGCACGCTGCGCTTGGCCGCACGCGCCTTGATGATCTCCGGCATGATGTGGTCGCGGAAATGATCGAACGGGACCTTGTCGCGGAAGAAGAAGGTCTCGTTGGTGGTCATGGCCTCGACCACGTCGGTGATCAGCTGGCGCGAGCCGCCTTGCAGCTTCTGCACGAGTTCGGCGATGCCGGAGAGCCCGGCCTTGCGAGCCAGCGGCAATAGGCGGCTTTCGATCAGATATTGCTTGTCTGCGGACAGGTCGAGACCGGAATTATCCTTCAGGAACTTACGCAGGTACTCATACTCGGTCGGGGTCACGGATGGCCTCTCGAAAGCTGTACTGGAACACTCTGGCCCAAGCGCTTTGGGCCTGACACTCAGACCATGACTTGTCCGACCGGGATCAAACCAACTTCAGCGAACTTGTCGGCGATGATGTCTTTGTCGAAGGGCTTCATGATGTACTCGTTGGCACCGCCGCTGAGCGCCTGAGCGATATGAGCCACGTTGTTCTCAGTGGTGCAGAACACCACTTTCGGCTGGTCGCCGCCTGGCAGGCGGCGCATGTGGCCCATGAACTCGAAGCCGTCCATGACCGGCATGTTCCAGTCGAGCAGCACCGCGTCGGGCAGCTGCCGCTGGCAGATCTCGAGCGCCTTCGAGCCGTCTTCGGCCTCGGTGACCTCGAACTCCAGACCTTCCAGGATCCGGCGCGCGATCTTGCGCACCACGCTGGAATCATCGACCACCAAACACGTCTTCATTTCTGTTCTCCGGCTTCGATGTTTCGTTGGCTCAGGCGGCCATTTGCGTCTTGGTTTCGAGCTCGAGGACGCGGTCGACGTCGAGGACGACCATGAGCTGGCCGTCGAGGCGGTGGACGCCGCCGGCGAGCTTGGCCATGCGGGGGTCGAGGTTGACGGGGTTTTCTTCCTTGCCGTCCTCGGGCAGGCGCAGCACCTCGCCGATCTGGTCGATCAGGAGGCCATAGGATTCGCCGCGTAGGTCGACGCCGACCGCCATCGCGGTCTTGCCGTCCTCGTCCT
>NZ_JADYVS010000049.1:0-15356 GCF_020194055.1 Bradyrhizobium sp. NBAIM03
CGCTTTCTCCTGCACACCCTGCCGGACGGCTTCCTCGCATCCGCCACTATGGCTTCCTCGCCAATGGCGGGCGCAACGATAAAATCGTCCTCTGCCGTCAACTCCTTGCCGTCCGCAACGCTCCGATTGATCAAGAAGCCGGCGACGATCCCCTCAACAAATGTGAGATCCCCGTCTGCCCGCACTGTGGCGGCACCATGCGGCGCGTCGACGTCATCCCGCGGGCCTGCGCCCGTGACCATCCGTTTCGTTGTGACACGTCATGACCAGCGCCTGTACAATCCACCCCTTCCGTGATCACCCTCTCGGCGGCAACGTCCGATGTCGCCATGGCCGCGCTCGTCACCGCTCACCCCACCAATCGTTCGACCGCGCATCCCGGCGCAACAAACCCCTCGCTGCATCGCGCCCACTGCCCGATCAATCGGGCCGCTCACACCTGCTCAATGTCTCACCGACGCGCGGCGACCACAGGTGCACCTTCTCCGCAACTGCACCGGCTGCACTATCGCCATAGTGCCCCCAACTCCGCAGCTTCGTTCAATCCGGCTTCTATGAGGTCGCATGCTACGACAGCGCGCGCGGCTCAAGTCTGCCCCGCGACCTCACAGAACCCTCAAGATTCCATCTAGGATTAGACTGTGATTGAAGCTTCTCAGCGGGGGGGGGGCGCTTGAATGTTATTAGCTCTAAGCAGAGCGCAGTTCGACATCGTTGAGCAGGGCCTGCACGGACAGGAATCGAAACACCTCGCAGACCGTGGCATTGGGGCGCGCTCGCGCCGTTAGGTCGTGTCTCGCTTTAGGAAGGCTCGCAGCCGGCCGATGACTTCAGCGGTTCGCTGACCGTCACGGCGGATGTGGTCAAGGGCGCCCCCGATCTCGCCGAGGTCGGGTGCCAGATTCTGTATATCTGCTGGGCCGGCTCGGTATTGATCAGAATGTCGGCGAGCGGCTGGTTCAGCTCGTGTGCGGGTGAAACGGACCTCTCTCCCGCGGTCGCGCGGCGGTTCATGTGGGCGAGCTCCGACATGCGCTGGCGCGCCTCGACCTCGTCCACGAAGAGCAACCGGCGCTCGCGCAGCAGAACGGCTCTCATCAGCCCCTGCACCAGCACCACGCCCGCCTCCAGTCCGGTCCCAGGACGGGCGAGATGAGGCTCTCGCTGTAGATCAGCGCGTGACCCTTGCCTGGTCACGGAGCCCGCCCGCAGACACTCGCGTGGCGACATGGTCCTGCTCGGCGAACGAGTCTCGCCGAGGGCGACCTCGCCCTTATCTCTATCACCGACGCAGGTCACGGCGTCCTATGCATGGGCATAAGCCTCTCCATCGCGCATACCATCGTCGAAGCGCATGGCGGCCGCATCGGGGCCGAAAACGTCCCGTCAGGGGCGCCGTCTTTCACGTCAGACTGCCGCTTGCAGTCGCGCGATCGCGACGCCGTCCCGGGAATGCGTCACCCGAAAGCCTTCTTCAGCGTCGCGAAGATCACCGCGAGCGACTTGTCGTGACGGGTCACCGGCGGCACCGGGCGATCGACCTTCATCAACTGATAGACCGCCATCTGCGCCGCGCGCACCGAATATTCGACAGTGAAGACGACGTCATGGGGGATCTCGACGAACTGGCTGACGAAGGCGAGGTTGACCGAATTCTTCGGCACCGGCATCGGCCGGTCGGCCAGATTGCGCGGCATGAACATGCTGGTGATGTAGGGCATGCGGCAGGGAATGCAGGTCGCGGTCTCCAACATTTCGCGATCGAAGTTGAGGTGCCCGCATAGCTCGTTCAGGATGTCGGCGCCGCCGCTCTCGGACATTGGTTTGGCCACGAAATTGCCGACGCGATCGGGGTGCAGCGCATAGCCCCAGAACACCTGCACGTCCTTCGGCTGCCCAGCGAAATGCGGCTGATGATACAGCACCACCGACATTTCGAATCCCTGAACGTGACGAGCCCGCCGGTGCCGGCCCTGTTGCCGGAGAACGCCTCCATCTTGTCGAAGAAGCGGGGATCTCTGCAGGTAACGGTGAACGACAGCCAGTAGGATTCGGGGATTGAGGTGTTGAACGCGGACGGATTGCCGAATTCGGGACGTCCCTTCGCGATCCTCTCCCACAGCGCCCAGCCCTGGCTATCCTTCTTGGTCAGGTGCGGCGCCGGATCCGTCATGGTGCCGAGGCTCGAGGCGTCCGTCATTGAGCCGTTCTGGAAGAACACGAGGTCGTCGTCCTCGAGGCGCACATTGGCGGTGCGGCCGTCGCGGTCGAGCATGAGCTGGCGGACGCGCATGCGCCCGCCCTCGTCCTCGAGCATCATGTCGATGACAGCCGTGCCGAGCACGAACTGCACGCCCTGCTGCTTCAGCCAGTCGGCAAGCGGCCGCACGATCGCGTGCGTAGACCGTGCGTTTGACGCCGGCGAGGGTCTCGATCCGCGGGAACTCGTTCATGAAGCGGTGCAGATAGCGCTTCAGCTCGAGGGCGCTATGCCAGGGCTGGAAGGCGAAGGTGGTCTGCCACATGTACCAGAAATTCGACTCGAAGAAGTTCGGCGACAGCCAGTCGGTGATGCGGCTGTTGCCGAGCGTCTCCTCTGAGGTCTCGGTGAGCCGCAGCAGCTCGAGTCGGTCGCGCGCCGAGAAGCCCATATGAGTCACATCGATCTTGAAGCGGTTGCGGTCGACCAGCCGCGCCTGCGAAAGCGCCGGATTCTCCAGATTGAACGCGATCGTCTCCTCGCGCACGCTGAGGCCGGGATGTTCGAGCGACGGAATGCTCGACAGCAGGTCCCAGGTGCATTCGTAGTGATCGGCGGTGAGCATGCGCCCGCCGCGCAGCGAATAAGCGCGGTTCGCAAGCAGCGCGCCGTCGAGGCTGCCGCCGACCAGCGGCTGTGGCTCGTAGATCACGATATCGCGCCCCGACACCTGCGCGTCGCGAACGAGGAATGCCGCGCCCGCGAGCGATCCGATGCCAGCTCCGATGAAATACGCCTTCTTAACTTGCCTCGATTGCAATTCGACATTCTGAAGCGACATAGCATGGCCGGACGCATCCAAGGTTGCGCTGGATCAAGCGCGGTGAGGACTGGCTCAGCCACGCGGAATGGCGGCGGATTGAGCCGTTGTTGCCGGCGAGGGCGCAAGGGAGCGCATCGGGTCGATGATCGATGCGTGATCAACTGCAGTGTCCACTTGCTAGAAGCAGGTTCGCGCTGGCGTGATTGCCCGGAAGTCTACGGTCCTTACACAACGATCTACAACGGCGTCAGTCGCTGGAGCCGAGCGGGGATTGGACGAACGTTTTTACGCTCTGACTGAATCAAGCGGCGTGTCCGGCTCGATCTCGGTGGATTCCAGCTAAATCAAAGCCCATGGCCCCCGCGGCCGGCCCAAAAAGGAGGACCTTCAACAATGCGATCGGCCGCTCGCGCGGCGAACAACCACCAAAATCCAAGCGTTGATCGACAATATTGGGCGCCCCGCTTCTTTCTTGATTACTCGTGGCAACACCCACGCAGCCCGCGTCGTCGACTGATCGAGCCTACGACGTTAGAAGCTTGCGCGACGAGTTGGCCGCGACGCTCGGTCATGGCGTATCGTTCTTTTTGAGAGGTTCTGTGGTATCCGGCATCCGCCTCGATAGTCGTCCGTGAAGAACGCGGGAGAGCGCTGATTTAAGCGATCTTTTGGGCAGGGAGAGTTTCGGTGAACGCCCGGATAATGGCACGCAAGAGTTCTGCGAGCCACCGCAGGAGCAGGCTGAAGTTGTAGCCGGCGGCGGCGAGGACGGCGTTGATGCGGTCGCCGACGCGGCCTTTGAGATAGTTCCGGTCCATGCGGTGCTCGGCCTTGACGTGGCCGATGACGGGCTCGACAGCCGCGCGACGCTTCATCTCGCGACGGATGGAAGCTGTGACGCGGCGGACCTGACCCGAGATCCAGACCCTGAACCGATGCGGGTGGTTGTGACCGCGATATCCTTTGTCGACGTGGATACGGCGAGCCTCCACCCCGGTGAGCTTCTCCATGTCGGCGATTACGGGACCGAGCGTGTGCCCATCGAAGGGATTGCCATGCAGGGCCTTGGCATGGAGCACGAACTGGCCGCCCTTCGGAGACGTCACAGGGGTGGCGATGCTGACCTTGCAGCCGAACTCGTAGGGCGCGCGGGCTTTACCCTTGCCGATGCACTCAACCTCCGGAGCATGTAACGCATAGACCTTCGGACCGCGCTGATGCTGATCCTGGCTGCGCACCTGCTGCGCTAAACCGAGCAACGGGCCGAAGCGAGATTGCAGCACCGTATCGCCATCAATCTTGCGGCGGATGTCGCGGATAATCCGACCAAGCCGTGTCCGCAGGAACTTGAGCTGCCGCCGCGCGCGTTTGAACTGGTGGGCGTGGCTATAGCGGCCGGTCATGATGGCGGCGCGCTTGGCCAGGCGCAGATAGCTCTGGCGCAGCGGCACGTGGTTTCGCTTGGCGAGCCCGACGAGCTTGGTGAGTGCCCTATGCATCAGACGCGCATCAGTCGGATGCGCAACGGCCTTGGGCTGCACCGTGGTGTCGACGACCACCCGCTCGAGGTCCTTGGGGCCGATGGCGCCAGTCTTGTGCGCCACCGACAGGCTTTCTTGGATCAGCGCGACGAGCTGTTCCTCGCCCAGCCGCTGGCGCCAACGGGTCATCGACGATCGATCGAACGGCAGACGGTGGCAGAAGCTCAATTCGCCGCAGAAGTATTGGTAGTAGGGGTTATCGATCCAGCGGGCGCACAGCACCTCATCTGACAAGTTGTGCATGTGCTTCAGAATGAACAGGCCGGCCACGAGCCGCGTCGGCAAGCCAGGCTGCCCCAACCCTGTTTGGCACACCGAACTAAAGCGCTCATCCAGAAACTTCCAGTCGATCAGCGCCGCCAACCGCACCAGGGGGTGACCCAAGTCGATGATCTGATCGAGCGCCGGAAGCAGCAGGTCTTTCTGGCGATCGTCCCGCGGTTTGCTCATCGCCTTCCCCAATGCCGATGACCCGACATCAGGGAATCACGAATCGCCCAAAAGCAAAATCCCAAAACGCAAGAAAGCGAGGTCCAACACCCCACTTTCTTGCAAAATCGAATACTACATCAAGACCAATTCTGCTTATTTCTCAGACCGATCCGTATTCTTCACGGACGACTCGATACGCTGCCCATCTCAAGCCGTCATCACCTACTTTACTGCATAGCTCTGCTCGAAAGTGCTATATAAGACGAGTGTCTCAATCTAGAAAGCGGTTTCGGGGCCTGCTGGAAGGCGTAGCTAGTGGGCTCGCATGGCTGCGCGTTCTTTGCCACGCCCGAAATATCTCATGACTACGACGTAGAAGACCGGCACAAAGAACACAGCAAGGACCGTTGCTGAGATCATCCCACCGAGTACGCCGGTCCCGATCGCGCGCTGGGTTTCGGCGCTGGCGCCACGGGCAAGCATCAGCGGGACCACACCGAGTGCAAAGGCCAGCGAGGTCATCAGAATCGGCCGCAATCGACGTCCGGCTGCTTCGACGGCGGCCTTCATTGGGCAATGCCCCTGAATGCGAAGATGCTGGGCGAACTCAACGATGAGGATCGCGTTCTTGGCTGAAAGTCCGGTAATGGTTATTAGACCGATTTTGAAAAAGACGTCATTCTCGAGCCCACGAAGATGGACTGCAAGAACAGAACCGATGATTCCAAGCGGTACGACAAGCATCACCGAGAACGGTATTGACCAACTCTCGTAAAGCGCAGCTAGCACCAGAAAGATGACCAGCATGGAGAGAGCAAGCAGGAAGGGAGCCTGCGAGGCGGATTGCTTTTCCTGCAGCGACTGCCCAGTCCATTCAACCGCGAAACCTGCCGGCAATTGTGACGCTAGTCCTTCCATTTCCAGCATCGCGTCGCCGCTGGATATCCCGCGTGCAGGCCTGCCTGCAATGCGTGCAGCCGGATAGCCGTTATAACGGACGAACTGGAGGGGGCTAGTTTCCCAGATTGGCGTGACGAGCTCTGACAGGGACACCATGGCGCCTGCATTGTTGCTGACATACAACCTAAGCACGTCGTCAACCTGCATTCGGGTCGCAGCATCGGCTTGCACGATCACCTGTTGCATGCGTCCAGCATTTGGAAAATCATTGACATAAGTTGACCCGATGGCAGCCGTGAGGGTATCACTGACCGCGATGAACGATACACCCAGCGCTTCAACCTTCTGTCGATCGATCTTCAGCTTCACGTTCGGCGCGCTTGGCAGGCCTTCAACATGGACGTTTCCCACGAGTTTGCTTTGAGCCGCAAGCTGCAACAACTGGGCTTGTGCTGCCATCAATGCAGCAACGCCGCGATTGGCTCTATCCTCTAAACGCAAGGAAAACTCGGAAGTGGTCCCTAGTGATTCGATGGCAGGCGGCTTCAAACTCATGATCAGCCCTTCCGGTGCGCTGACCATGGCTGCCGTCGCGCTGTCAATCTCGTCGTCGATCGTCCCGCTCCGTACGCTCCAATCCTTGAGTGTCGTGAACGAGGTCGCGGTGTTCGGCCCAGAGCCGGAAAATCCGTAACCGATTAGCGAGAGGTTGCCCGCAATGTCTGGGCGTGACCCCACATGTTGGTCATACCGATTCACAATTTCGATGGTGCGCCCTGCCGTCGCGTCGGCGGGCAGGACGAAGGTCGTCAAAAAACTACCTTGATCCTCTTCGGGCACAAACGATGTCGGCAAACGCATATACGCAGCCGCGAGAACAACGCCGATCACGGCATAGAGCACCATCATCCGGCCGGTCCCCGTGACCATTTTAGCAACCCATCCGACATAGGCGTTGGTCAACCGGTAAAGGGTACGATTGAACGAGCCGAAGAAGCCTCGTTTTTCATGATGGCCGCCCTCGATTGGACTAAGTAGCGTTGCGCATAGTACTGGTGTCAATGTGAGGGCAAGAACAGCTGAAAAGAGGATCGAGACCGTCATCGATAATGTAAACTGCCGATAGATCTCGCCGACCGACCCGCTCGTGAGCCCCATCGGAACGAACACTGCTGACAGAGCGAGCGTGATACCGATGACCGCACCTGTGATCTGGTTCATGGCTTTCTGCGTAGCAGCTTTGGGCGTCAGCCCCTCCGTGGCCATGATGCGTTCTACATTCTCGACTACAACGATAGCGTCATCGACAATGATACCGATTGCCAATACCATACCGAACATCGTGAACACGTTGATCGAAAAGCCGGCCATCCACATCACCGCGAAGGTGCCTAATAGTGAGATCGGGACGGTGATGGCCGGGACCAGTGTGTATCGGACATCCTGAAGAAACAGCAACATGACGAGGAAAACGAGGATCATCGCCTCGAATAGGGTCTGAAGAACATTCTTGATCGAGATCTTCACGAAAGGTGCGGTCTCGAAAGCTACGGCGTAACTCATTTCGTTCGGCATGGCCGGCGCGAGCTCGGCGAGACGGGCCTGGACGGCGGCGGTCGTCCGGATCGCATTTGCGCCCGGCGTCAATTGAATCCCGGCAGCCGTCGCCGGTTTGCCGTTCTCGCGGATTGCAAAAGTGTAAGTTTGTGCACCCAGCTCCACGCGCGCGACATCGGCCAGCACGAGCTTTGAGCCGTCCGGCTCTGAACGGAGCAATATGGCCGCAAATTCTTCTGGCGTTTGCAATTGTCCTTGAACTGTGAGTGGGATGCTCACCTTCTGCCCGGGCACGGTTGGTTCCGAACCGACGCGTCCCGGCGCGATCTGCGCGTTCTGAGCCCGAATTGCTGCTATGATATCAGTTAATGATAGCGAATAAGACACGAGCTTGGTTGGATCAACCCAAATGCGCATTGCGCGTTCCGAGCCAAAAGCCTGCACGCGACCGACGCCTTCAACACGCTTTATTTCAGGAGCAAGGATTCGCAACAGGTAGTCGCCAAGGGCGAGTTCGTCACATTGGCCATTGTTGCAACTGAGCGTCACAATCATGATAAACCCGGTGGAAGCCGATTCCACAGTAACGCCGATTCTGCGCACCGGCTCAGGAAGACGCGCTTCGACACTCTTCAAGCGATTCTGGACATCCACCTTCGCCATTTCGAGATCGGTGCCGGGCTTAAACGTAGCGGTGATGCTCGCCTCGCCCGACGTATCGGCGGTTGATTCGAAATAGAGCAGGTTCTTGACGCTCGACAGCTCTCTTTCAATCAGACTGAGAACGCTGTCGTTGATCGCCTGAGGTGTGGCTCCTGTATGCATTGCATAGATGCTGACTGTCGGCGGCGCGATGTTTGGAGCGCGAGAGACAGGCAGTTGCGGGATTGCCAAGCCCCCCAAGAGAACGACAAATATAGCGATTACCCATGCGAAGACGGGCCGCTCGATAAAGAACTGAGGCATAGCTCTTCTCTCAATGCTCGGCTTGCACGGCGGCGTGCTTGAATGGCTGCGAGTGCACCGTGGCCCCATCCCGCACGCGCTCCTGCCCCTGCACCACGACAACGTCGCCGGCTTTTAACCCCGAAGTAACAATGTAGCGGCCATCCACAACCTCACCCACATCGATGGGGCGTCGGGCCGCTTGCTTGTTGTGGTCGACGATGATGAGTTGCGCTCGGCCCGCCAAATCCCGGATGACGGCTTCCTGCGGCACTAGCAATGCGCTATGCCGCACCACGCGGGGTAAGCGGGCGCGGACATACATTCCTGGAAGCAAGAAGCGCCCCAAATTCTGCATCTCGACGCGCACGGTGATATTGCCCGTGCCGGGATCGACGTTGACGTCCGCGAACAGCGCGCGCCCGGTGACCGGATAAGGCTTTCCGCTCGTGGCGCTAATCTCAACGGGCACCTTAGACAGATAATCAAGCTGCCTAGATTGAACAGACTCGCGGATCGCGTCGATCTGCACAGCAGGTCGGCGAATATCAACGTAGACCCGGTCGATCTGCTGGACGATCGCGAGAGCCTTGGCTCCGTTAGCCGAGACAAGTGCGCCCTCAGTAACAAGCGCCTGGCCGATCTGCCCAGAGATCGGGGCCCTTACTGTTGTGAAAGCCAAATCGAGCCTGCGGCGCTGGAGCATCGCCCGTGCCTCGGCAACATTCGCCTTCGCCTGAGCAAGATTGGCGATCGCATCATCATATGCATCACGGCTGATCGCATTGCTCGTCACCAGCTGTCTTGCACGGTCGAACTTACTTTCAAAGCGCACCAGACTGGATTCAGCTCGCTGAAGCACTGCGGCCGCGCTGTCGACCTCCGCTTTAAATGGATCAGGGTTGATCTGAAACAGCCCTTGCCCGGCCTGGACCTCCGAACCTTCGTCGAACAGGCGCTTCTCAATGATCCCGCCGACCTGGGGCCTAATCTCGGCGGTTCGGTAAGCAGCCACGCGTCCCGGCAGTTCGTCAGCGAGCGTCACTGCCTCCGGCTTCACCGTCAGCACCGTGACGAAGGGCAGACTTACTTCTGGTGGTGCGGCGGGCGTGTCGCTGGACTGTTCGCCACTGCATGCAGCGACCAGCAGAGCCGTCGGCAGAGCTAACCACAAGCCAAACCTATCGAGGCCGCGCGCCATTATCCTGGATCCATAGCTATGCAGGTGAAATGAACACTGGTTCGTTATTGCCGCGCTCATGCCGTGCTTGGCCAAATTGTATGGAGTGAAAAGAGCTCCGCCCGGACGGGTGGTTAAATGAGGAGCTTCTGTGTGCCTCAAAATTCGATAGGATGGGCGGAATCACCGTATGCTCCACTGCAGGACGCAGCGATCCTAGATGAATGTGGCCGCCCGTGCGCGTCTCTGCGTTTACCATGGTCCGTTCCTCAAGAGTTTATGCGGTGACGCACGTGATGCGGACGGCCGTGCAGGTGTCGTGCCAAAGGAGACACTCATCTGGCACGAAACGATGACCTTGATCTCGCTAGGTCTGACAGGCGGATTGTCCAACTTCTGACAAGGAGAGCAGCTTTCTACCGGCCCGTCTACGAGCGAGAACGGCTGCGTAAGGAGCGAAGCTCACAAGAGCGTAGTGCAAGATCGTGTGTCGGGATGGAGATTTCGACCCTACCTGCCACCATCGGCCGATGGCGCGTCGATAATACGATCGAGAAGCATTGCCTGCTGTCATCGGCAGAGGATCGCCGCTTCCATCCGGATTGCCGCGCGGAAACCACCCCACCGCTAAGAACTCTTCCTTGTAAGATCCTAATTGGGATTGTCGCCGCCTTCGTGGCGTTGAAGAAGGCCGGCGATGCCGGTGACGGCAAGAAGGCACGTCGCGGCGAGCAGAAAACCAAAGGCGTGTTGATCAGCTCGACCATCTCGATCCGCAACGCCTTCCGCAAGAAGAACAGCTGGTTCGAGCGCCGACAATTCAGTCGGGCTGCGGCGATCGCCGCCCGCCGAGGATCGGGGCCATTAAAGGCGGGCGGCCGGGTTGGGTCGTTCAGAAGAAGCAAAAGGCACCTACCAGGTTGGTGACGCGCCTGATCGACTTCTGCCGTCTAAGTTGCTAGCGACTGGAAACGCGTTTCACGCGCGTTCCTGATCGGCAGCCGGCTCAACATGCTTCAACGCGAATGCGTCCTCATGGGCTATTACGCCATACGTTCCATCATAGCAACCGAGCCGGACGCCAGACGCGTCTACAGAGCCTGAAGCAAGCGGGCGGCAAGTCCTGGGCGCCGAGCTTGTCGTAACGGGTGGCGTTGCGTCGAAACTGCTTCAGTTTGTTGAAGAAGCGTTCAACGTGGTTGCGCTCGCGATAGATGGTCTTCTTCCACCGGAACCTCTTCTTCCGGTTGGATCTGTTGGGAATGTTGGGGATCGCACCTTGATCACGGATGTGGGCACGAACACGATCGGCATCGTAGCCTTTGTCGGCGATGACGACGGCGCGCGCATCGAAACAACCGCCGCGTTCTCAACGGCATCTTCTGGGTCCTGCGCGCGGGAGCTCCGTGGCGCGATCTGCCCGAGCGATACGGGCCTTATACGACCGCTTACAATCGGCTTCAACCGCTGGCGCAAAGCCGGCATCTGGAACCGGCTGATGGATGCGGTCGTCAAGGCACACGATGGCAAGGTGCAGATGATCGACAGTTCGGTCGTGCGGGTCCATCAGCATGCTTCCGGGGTGAAAAAAAGAGTGGAGATCATTGTGTGGGCCGAAGCCGAGGCGGCCTCACCACCAAAATCCACGCGCGCGTCGACGCGAAAGGCCGCCCGGTCCGCCTCATGATCACCCCCGGCGAGGCCCACGACGTGACGTGCGCCGAGGCCCTGCTCGACGGACTAAGGGGTTCGATCACTCCACTCGAAATCCGTCAGGTCGTAGCGCATGATCCTAGCCCCGATGTTCGGTAGCTTGAATCATGGTCCGCCCTGATCCGCTAGACGAATTTGAGTACACACCTAGCTAGTTGTCCCCACCCGGTCCTTGGATCGAATTGCGAACAGAGTGCCCCATCAGCTTCGACTGGATGCGAGCTAGCGCGTCACTGAGCCTCGCCGCTTCAATGAAGCGTGTCTCCGAATATGGCGGGCGCGCGGATGGATCGTGCAAGAGGGCCTCCGCTGTATTCGAGAGCCGGCGAAGAGGCGTCCTCAGCCACTGCGCCGCACAAAAGAGTAGTGCTAGTGTGGCGATGGCACAAGCACCGAAACTACTCCAGAATGATCGGATTAGATTACGGGTGGACGCAAGCGCCTCGTCGGCACTCTGCCGAACCAGAAGAGACCAACCGAAGCTTGGAAGGTTCGCGAAGCCGACTGTCGGAACGATCACTGTGAAGTAGTCCCTGCCGTCAGGCCAACGTTCGCGCAGAGACCCAGTCGTGACGCGACTAGCCGCAAGCGCGGAGCCGATGTTGAGCGGCTGGTTGATAAGATCCGGCGGACCAAACAGGACGGTTCGATCCCCCGAAAGCAGCAGCACGTCAATGCCGGGTACTTGTAACGAGTCCATGCCTTCTGCGACCCATTTCCAGTCAAGGTGAGCGCCGATGACCCCGGCAACGGAGCCGGCGCGGCGCAACGGCGCTGCCAGGTCGATAAAGCGATAGGGCTCACGAGATGCAGGCAACTGGGTGGCCAGTAGTTGAGCGGCATGCACATCGATAGCCGCCGGCGAGACAAGGCCCCGTCTAAACCAAGGTCGCTGTGCAACGCTTACTCCTTCGAGCATGCCGTCTTTAGCCGCGAGAATGGTCCCTTCGAGATCCGCGACGCCGAGCCAAGTGTAGCGTCGATCAAGGCGGCTCAAGAAGTCGATGTGTTCACGCGCATGCTTAAGATCTGTTAGGTCAATGAGCTCAGCGGACCGAGCTACATCCATCCAAACTCCATAGAGCCGACGGGCCAACAGCGCGGAACTCATTTCGCCGCGAATTCTTAACGCGTCGAACTGCAGCTGCTCTCCCCCTTGCTGTAGCAAGGCCGTGTAGATCGTCGCGGTCACCACGGCCGGCACCAATATGAGCAAGGCGCCTCCACAGAACACCAAGGAGAGTAGGCTCGGTCTTTTCGGCATCTCGCGCTCCTCAACTCGTTAGAGCTCGCGCCAACTCGCGGATCATTTGCAAGATGTTCCCTCGATCGGCCCCTGGCATGACGGATTCAGTGTGAAGCTTCTTGATAATTTTCGCGCTTTGCTCGGGAGTTGGAGAGAACTTGACTCGATAGCCGTCACGAGTAGTCGCAGCAACATGCGCGTCTACTCCGCTAATCCCGGGCAGGTCGAGCTTCCCTGCTGCTCCGGCGGGAAGTCCGGATGGACCGCTGATTCGAGCGCCCCCTCGGCCCAGATTGAGAAGCCATCCGCGATGCTTCTCACCTTGGATCACCAAGGTGATGGGTTCTGGAATCTGGCGCTGAGGTCGATCGTATCGCGGTCGCTCAATGCACACCACGACTGCCACGGACAGCACCAGAATGTTGTAAACTGTCCAGAACATCACGATAGCCGTGCTGTCGCCCGCTGTTGCGGACGTATCGAAGACAAAATCGGAGTTCAATGGCACGATCAGGCCGCCGATCGTCAGAGCGAGCAGGAGTACAAACGGTCGCATCAACGCCCATTGAACAACGACCTTGGTGCGGTCGCCGCCTTTGGCCGTCACCGAGAATTTATGCGATCCGCTGGTGAGAAGCCCGAGAGCAGCTGCTTGGCTGATGGGCCAGGCCGCGATCAGTTGAGCAGTATCGTTAAGAAGCGGGACAAACAAGCCTTTTGAAAGCCAGTTTAGGGACACCAGAACCATTAGGTAATAGGGTACATAGTAACTGATAATTTCCAACAGCGACGCGTTCACGATGGTGATGCCGAACCACCAGTACAACAGTGGGCAAATCAGGCTGGCAAGCCTGAAGGGGAAGGTGCTGACCCAGTAGAGCAATGAATCCAGGATCCCGATTCGATGCATCAGACCAAGGCTGCGCATGCCAAAGGGGTTGTATGAGATGCGGACAATTTGCATCAAGCCGAGGCACCACCGTCCACGCTGAGTAATATATTCTTTCAATCCTTCGGGAGCCAAACCTTCAGTCAACGGCTCGTTAAGGTACACAGTTTGCCAGCCGTTTTCCGCAAGCTTAAGGGTGAGCAGGAAGTCCTCGGTTACGCTTTGTGTTGGAATCCAGCCAATCTGCTCGACGGCCTGGACCCGCATTACGGATGATGTCCCACAGCAGATCGCAATCCCCCAAGCGTCCCGCGCTGGCTCGACGTTGTCAAAGAAATGACGTTGTTCATCCGGATATGCGGTGCTTATTCCAAGGTTATGTTGGATCGGATCAGGATTGAAGAAGTGCTGCGGGGTTTGCACGAGCGCGACGCTTGGCTCGTGAAACAACGCTAGCGTCCGCTCGATGAAGTCCGCATGGGGAACGAAATCTGCGTCAAGTACAGCGACAAAGACCGGGGGGGCTGGATCGCGGGCGCGCGCGCGAAGTGCATGGTTAATGTTCCCCGCTTTAGCATGCTCCTTATCCGAGCGTGCGAGATATCCGATTTCGTGCAGCTCGCAAAGTTGCCGCACCCAATTTCTGGCGCCGTCGTCGAGGATAAAAGTTCGAAGCCGTGGGTAGCGGATTTGCGTCGCGCCAATGATCGTGCGCTCGAGCACTTCCGACGGCTCGTTGTAAGTCGTGATAAAAACGTCCACACGCGGCGCTTCTCCAGGCAGCCACCATTCGGAGTACTGGTCTGCTTCTGCCGACCGCTCTTTCACCCGCGACAGTATGAAAAACGCGATGGTAGAGGAAAGCATCGTCAGAGCTTCGAGTATGACAAATCCCCAACTGAACAGCGCATCCGCAGTCCAGTCGAGCGGTGCCAGCGTTTCGGTGAAGCGCCAAGCCATATAACGCCAAGACAGTACGGCAGCCGCCCCCAGGAGCAGAGCGCGCCAATACCACTTCATTGGATTGAGAAACGGAAAGACGGTAAGGCGAAGCCCAATTATGAAGGCGGCGCCTGCGAAGGCAGCAACGAGTGGCGACAGCAGAAGCATCAGAGTCCGTACCGCGTGATAAAGCGACGGAATTGTGCGATTGGGCCAGCTGTGAAGATCACGCGTCCAGTGCGTCCAATCGCGCAGCCGAGATCTGCCTCTCCTGCAAGATCTGGAACTGTCACTGTGACATCAAAGCGCTGGAGATGTTGCGCACTTGGACCCACAGCAAGATTGGTGTAAAGCGAGGCCGCACCGGATCCGCCAAGGCGGGTTATGGTTCCATTGAAAATACGATCATCTCGAAACAACCGAAATTGCACGGCCGTTCCCACCGAGAGACCGTCGTAGAGAGATTCGCTGACGCCCGCGGTGACGATCAGTGTACTGCAGTCGACGATCTTGACGAGATCCTGGCCGCGCCGGGCGTATTGGCCATCGTCTATTAGTATGTCCCAGACCAGACCAACGACGCTGGCATTAAGGGTAGCGAAACTCAAGTTATTGACACGAAGACGCTCGGCATCGATTTGCCGGTCGAGCTGTACAATACGTGCTTTCACCTGCTCCTTGTCGACATTCAGCTCGGCCAGCCGCTGCTCGAGCTCTCGGATACGTTGGGCCGAGGAGGGAGCGTCGTTATAGGACTCCCCGATGAAGATGCCGTCGCGAGCGGACGTAAGTTCCGTCTCTAAATATTTCACTCGCTGCTGCGCACTCTCCAGTTCTTGCTGCGCCACGTCGTAAGTTGCGCGAGCGCGATCCAAATTCGCCGCCGTCTGTACACCACGCGTGCTTAGTTCGTTTGCTCGCTTGAATTCTGCGTCCGCTTGACGAAGGCGTGTGGCCGCAGCGTCCTGAGCTGCTTTCGTTTCGGCAA